>CALMZR010000154.1 GCA_937870845.1 uncultured Chloroflexota bacterium | reverse complement strand
CGCGCTGGTGGGCGGAGTTCAACGCGGCCGACCCCGACGAGCTTGCGTTCTATCGCCACTTCATCGAACGCAGCGGACAGCCGGCGCTCGACCTTGCCTGCGGCACAGGGCGCCTCCTCCTGCCGCTGCTGGAAGCGGGGTTCGACGTCGATGGCTGCGACGGTTCGGCGGACATGGTTGCCCATGCGCGAGAGCGGGCGCGATCCCTGGGGCACGCGCCGCGGTTGTTCACTCAGGTCATGCATCGGCTCGATGTGCCGCGCGAGTACGGCGTCATCTTCATCTGCGACTCCTTCGGGATCGGCGCCTCCCGCGAGGATGACGCCGAGGCGCTGCGGCGCTGTTACCGGCATCTCCTGCCGGGGGGCGCCTTGGTCATCAGCAACGACCTTCCAAACCCGGAGCAAGACAATGGGTCGCGGGGCGGTCTTCCGGAACCTTGGCAGCCTATCGAGGGACGTCAGACGGCCAGGAATGGCGATAAGATTGGCCTGACGTCGCGCCTGGCCGAGCTCGATCCGGTGCAGCAGCGGCTGAGGATGGAGATCCGGGCCGAGCTGTGGCGGGAGGGCCGATTGGTTGCCGAAGAAAAAGGCGCCATCCGGATCAACCTCTATTTCGCAAGCGAGATGTTGCAGATGCTGGAGGCCGCCGGTTTCGTGGAGGCGGAAATGCGTGCCGGGTATTCCGAGCGGCCGGCGACGGCCGAGGATACGTTCGTGGTCTTCATTGCGCGCAAGCCAGCAGACGGTGAGTGACGACCGATCGCTCCTGCGTCGTGAGGCTCCAGCGACGGCATAGCCTCGGCCCGCTCAACCCCGGTCTTCGCGCGTGTAGGGGCGGCCGAGGGCGGCGGGGGCGCCGAGAGTGCGGCGGGTGGCTTCGCGGGTGGAGAGGACGAGGACGAGGATGGTGAAGAGGTAGGGGAGCATGTTGAGGAAGAAGGAGGGGATGTCGACGCCGGCGGTTTGGAGGCGGAACTGGCCGGCTTCGACGCCGCCGAAGAGGTAGGCGCCGAGGGCGGCGCGCGAGGGGTTCCAGGCGGCGAAGATGACGAGGGCCACCGCGATCCAGCCGCGGCCGGCGGTCATCCCTTCCGTCCAGCCGGGGTTGGTGCCGAGGGAGATGGCGGCGCCGCCGAGCCCGGCCAATGCGCCGCCGGCGGTGATGTACAGGGCGCGCAGGCGGGCGACGTCGACGCCCATGGCGTCGGCGGCTTCCGGGCGCTCACCGATGGCGCGCAAGCGCAACCCGGCTCTGGTGCGATAGATGTACCACCAGAGGAACACCACCAGCGCGATGGAGAGGTAGACCAGCGCCGATTGCTGGAAGAGGATGCGGCCGAGCGCCGGGATGCCGGCGAGGACCGGGATCTCGATGCGGCCGAAGGAATCCGGCGGCGGCACGCCGACGATGTCGCGGCCGAGAAAGGCGGAGAGTCCGCCGCCGAAGATGGTCAACGCCAGTCCCGCGACCACCTGGTTGGCGCGCAACCCGACGCACAGGAGCGCGTGGATGGCCGCCAGGAGGGCTCCGGCGAGCAGCGCGGCGCCGGCTCCGATCCAGGCGCTCCCGGTCAGGATGCAGACGCCGGCGCCGGCCAGGGCGCCCATGAGCATGATCCCCTCGATGCCGAGGTTGAGCACCCCGGCCCGCTCGGTAATCAGCTCGCCGAGGCAGGCGAAGAGGATGGCCGTGCCGGCGGCGACGGCGGCGGCCAGGACGGAGACGAGGAAGGCGGGGGTGAGGAGGTCGGTCATGGCGGGGGTGACAGGAAGGACGGGCTCGAAGATTTGAGCGTGGATGGCCGTGGCCCACGGCGGGACATAGACCGCGGGTCGTCGGGCAAATTGCTCCTGACACCCTGACACCCCGTCACCCTGTCACCCTCGTGATGCGGTAGCGCGTCAGGACGTCGCCTCCCAACAGGAAGAAGAGGATCGTGCCTTGGAGCATGGGGGCGATGGCGGCGGGGAGGCCGAGGTTCATCTGGATCTGGTCGCCGCCGACGGTGAGAGCAGCGAGGAGGAAGGCGACGAGGACGGCGCCGAAAGGGTGGAGGCGGCCGAGCCAGGCGACGATGATGGCGGCGTAGCCGTAGCCGGGGGAGAGGTTGCGCTGGAGCTGGTGGCCGATGCCGGCGACCTCGCTCATGCCGGCCAGCCCGGCTAGAGCGCCGGAGAGGGCCATGACGAGGAGGATGGTGCGTTTGGTCGGCATGCCGGCGTAGAGGGCGGCGCGGGGGTTCTCGCCCATGACGCCGATCTGGTAGCCCCAGCGGGTGCGGCGCAGCATGACCCAGAGACCCACAGCGGCGACGAGGCCGAAGATGAGGCCGAGGTGGACGCGGGTCGTGCCCAGGTTCGGCAGCGAGGCGGCGGCGGGCAGTCTCGGCGTGCCGGGAAAGCCGAACGCGCCGGGATCGCGCCAGGGACCATGGACGAGGTACTCGCTGAAGAGGATGGCGACGTAGTTGAGCATGAGCGAGGTGATGATCTCGCTGGCCCCGAACCAGGCCCGCAACGCTCCGGGAATGAGCCCCCAGAGGCCGCCGCCGAGCAGCCCCGCGCCGATCATGGCCGGGACGATGACCCAGCCCGGTGCGCCGGGGATGAGGTAGAGCGCGAGGCCGGTGGCGAAGATGGCGCCCCAGTAGAGCTGGCCCTCGGCGCCGATGTTCCACAACTGCATGCGGAACGCGACCGCCACGCCCAACCCGGCCAGCAGCAGCGGCGTCGTTTTGACCAGCACCTCGGCGAGCCCGTTGCGGTCGCCGAAGGCGCCGGCCCACATCGCCTGGTAGACCGCGATCGGGTTCTCCCCGGCGAGGGCCAGTACGAGGCCGCCCACGACGAGGGCCAGCAGGAAGGACAGCACGGAGACGGCCGTGGTCGCCAGCCGGGAAGGCGCGGGGATGCGCTCGATACGGAGGCGGGAGGCGGGAGGCGGAAGGCGGGAGGCCGTGGCC
>CALMZR010000153.1 GCA_937870845.1 uncultured Chloroflexota bacterium | reverse complement strand
GGTCATCGTCCAGTTCGGGGCGACGGCGATCGTGAACCTCGCCATCGCCGCCGGCTTGCCGACGCTGCTGCCGCGGGTCGGCGGCCGGCTCGACGCCGCGACAGCGATCTTCTCGCTCATGCTGCTGACCCTGCTCATCACGCTGTACGACCGCTATCGGCCCATCGCCCTGGTTCGTCGCAACCGGGCTCGCCCCGCCTCGCGTTCGACGAGGCTTGCGGGTCGCTGATCGACTCCGCCGCCCCCAGTTCATCCAGACCCACGCCCGCGACGTGCAAAACCTCGACGTGTAGGTCGGAACGCGGACATCGGCGGGCCATCGCCGCGCACCGCCGCCTTTCCACGTGATCGGGCGATTGCCTGAGGCCGTCGCTGGCTAACCATCTCCGAAACCGCCATCACCACGTGGCCAAAGCCCCCTCTCGGCTCCGACGGGAGAGGGAGAGTGGGGAGGCGAGGGCACGCCGCGGCAACACGGAAATCATCATCCGGATGCCGCATGACGGATCGATAGCCCGCCGGCTTGACGCCCACCCCCGCCGCTCCTTACGCTCCACCCCCATGAACCCCACCACCCGCCACCTCACCCGACCCCCGTCACCCCCGCCATGACCGACCGCGACCCGCCCCAGCCCTGGCTCGACGCCCTCGCTGCCGCCGAGGCCGCCGCCGTCACCCTCCTCGGCGTCGCCCGCCAGCGCGGTCTCGACGGCGCCCTCGACATCGGCGAAGACGCCGTCGTCGTCCTCCGCGCCGCCCAATGCCAGGACGAGCAGCACTACCACGCCCACCTCGCCGCCGGCGCCCTCCCCGTCGCCGCTGCCTTCACCATCCCGGAGGAGACCGTCGCCGACCGCACCCTCCTCCTCGTCGCCCTCCTCGAGCTGAAAGCGATTTCTATCGCCGGCGGCATGGCCCTCGCCCGCGCCTGGGCCGCCCGCGGCGACCTCGATCGGGTCGAGATCGCCTATGCCATCGGCGCCGTCGACGCCCAGCACCTCGCCCTCGCCCACGCCCTCGTCGGCGTCTCCCCCGCCAACGACCGCGCCTTCGCCCGCTGGCTCTTCGCCGACCCCGCCGAGCCGGTCGCCGCCCTCGCCGCCCTCGGCCTCCTCGACGGCCCCGGCGACCCCGTCCCCTTCCCCGGCCCCCTCGACCGCGTCTGCCGCGGCGTCTTCGGCCTCACCCCCGAAACCACCTCCGCCATGACGATGCCCAGGCCGCCGGTTGGGGAAGCCGCCCTCCCCGCTGCGCCGAGGGTCATCACCGAGGCCGGCTGAATCACATCGTTGATCGAGAGCCCGTCAGAGCAGATGCTTCACCATCACCGGAGGCGACAATCCCTGTCGCCACACCTGCGGCCGTTTGCCCGAGGTTCACCTCAGCGGATCGCGGCGCGCGCCCACGGTTTCGACTCGAAGAAAGCCATCTCAACGGCGCGGCGTCCGGCAATCCGTGCGAATCGATCCTCGAAGACCTGGTCGCGCAGCGAAAGGAATTGCTCCAGCGACCAGATCGGCCGTGGCTCTATCGTCGTCCGGTATCGGTTGCCAAAACCGTTGCAGCCGGCGCAGCACAACACGAGATTGATGGCATCCTCGGAAAACTGCGGCGCGATGCCGACTCGCCGAGCCTCGCCGCTGGGAACCAGGTGATCGATCGACATGAGCAGCCAGTGGTGGTACGTGTCGACGAGGCTCACCCCGCAATAGGCGCAACTCGTCTCTCCGGTCAAGAGTTGAAGACCCAGTCCGTACCCGGTGCGACATGCCCCGGTCAAATTTCTCGGCTTACCCAACAGCGTTCGTCCCCCCGACGGGTAGCGGTCGAAGACGTTCACAGAGCCCTCCTCCCATGCGCTCTCGGACTCGCCACAGTTGCCAAGCCCTGAATAGCATGCAAGGCATCTCGTAAACAGGTTTCCTCAACTCCCCCTCCCGGAGGCTGCCACCGCCTTCGAGCCGCGCTGTGTGCCACGGCGTCTGGCTAAACACCTGAGCAGTCGCGGCCACCGCCCGGTCAATGCTCCCTCTCCCGTGTGCCACGAGGCTTGGAGAAGAGGGGGCGTGCGGGGGTGAGGGTCATGCCGCAAATCTTCGGCATCTTCGGCATCTTTGGCATCTTCGCATCGATCCACCCCATCCCCGGAACACCCCAGCTCGCATGACGCACAAATCTGATAGCTGATAGCTGATAGCCGATAGCCCATGGCCCGTGACGTTGTGAACCCCCACGCCCGCCCCCTACACTCTTAGGCGAGACGAGGCAAGACTCAGCGGCCCGCGGCCGGGTCTGGCGGGGGGAGCCGCGGCATGACCCAACGCGACGCGTTCGACGACAACGGCATCACCCGCGCCGACGAGCCGGGGCGCTTCTCCCCCCGCCGCCTCCTCGGCGGCCGCCCCCTCTCCATGTACGGCGTCCTCGCCGCTGGCGTCGGCGTCCTCGCCCTCCTCCTCGGCATCCTCATCGTCACCACCCGCGGCGACGAGCCGCCCCCCATCACCTGCCTCCCCGTCACCCTCGAAGAAGGCGAAGCCCTCGTCCGCGGCGGCCAGGTCGACCGCATCAGCGTCCTCACCGAGAGCGGCAAACCGCAAACCGGCCCCCTGGCCGTCACCCTCGACCTCGACAACGGCTCCTGCCGCGAGCTGCCCAAAGGCGTCGCCGCCCAGCGCGACCTCTACGTCGCCGTCGGCGTCGTCACCGTCCACAACCAGACCCAACCCGCCGACAACCGCGTCCGCATCATCTGGGAAGAGCAAGCCAACATCCCCGCCCTCCTCCTCGCCACCAACACCCCCACCCCCCTGCCCACCAACACCCCGCTCCCCACCGCCACCCCCGCGCCCCCCACGCCCTCCCCGGCGCCGCCGACCCCCACCCCCGTACCTCCGACCCCGACGCCTCCACCCACGCCCACGCCGCCCCCACCGACCCCGACGCCAGTCCCCGCGACGCCGGTCGCCAGCCCCACCGCGGCCACCCCCGCAGCCACGCCGCAAGCCGGCGCCGAGAAAGCTACGCCGCAGAGCAGCGGCTGACCGCCTCCCGACGCGGCGCCCCGATAGAGGCTCGGCGCCCCGGTGTCATTCCGAGCGGAGCGAGGAATCTCGGCGCCGGCGAACCGACATCCCCTGAGCGCCGGGATGCCCCCTCGTCCAACTGACACGGCAGGCGAGTGAACACCCTGCGATTCCAGGAGCGGCTGAAAAAGCCCCCTCTCCCGTGCCCCACGGGAGCCGGGCGCCCTCTGGGCGGCGGTTGGGGGGTGAGGGTCCGTCGCCCCGGCCGAAGGGTGCATCCTCCCTACCTCCCGTAGCCTTCGCACTCTTCGCACTCTTCGCCGGCGCCCCACCGCCCCAACGCCCACCCAATTTCCGTTTCAATCACCCCGCGCTGGCGTCAGTCCACGTTCGACTCGCAGAACCCCCCGATGCAAAACAGCTCGTCCTCGCCGTCGCAGCAATCCCGCGCCACCACGCAGCGCTTGCCCTGGGTGCTGCATCGGCAGCGGCCCTTCTTCTTGCCCCGCCGCCTGCGGCACCGCCCAGAGCAGCACTGCCCGTCCCGCTTGCACCGGCCGGCCACGCCGCGACACCCGTTGCTCTGCGCCCCTCCCGGCGCCTCGGTGGCCGCGGCGCCGGCCGTGGCGACCCCGATAGCGGCCAGCATCTCGCGCCGCGTCCGCGCCCTCGCCAGCGCGCTCAGCAAGGCATCGAACTGCTCGTTGCTCACGAGATGCTCCTCCTTCGCCTCGCCCGACGCCCGTCGCGCCCGGCAATCGGCCCAGATTCCAGAATTGGGGCCTATTATGACTTGCTGAATCGCCCCATACGTGCCACTATGCACGTGACCCGCGAATCGCCGTGCACCGGCCTCGCCTGAGCCCGACAAGCCAGGCGGGCCACGAGCGCCAGGGGGCGTCTCTCGCCCCGCCGCGCGCAGGGGTAATCGCCGCGGTGGGTGGCCGCCGGCGAGGCATCCGGGTTCCGACGCACGATACCCCCTCGCGTTCGAGGGGAGGGAGCAATACGATGGACGACCGTCTTTCCGATCGACTCGCCGACCCGCGGCCGCTCCGCGCTCCCACGCGCCGCGCGCTGTTCGCGGCCGCTGCCGGCCTCCTCGTCGCCTCCGGCCTCCTCCACGAGGACGCCGCGGCGCGCCGCGTCCGCAACCGGCGCAGCAACCGCAACCACAACCGCAGCAAGGAAAAAGAGATCAGCATCCCCGGCAAACCGGGCGAACCCGGCCAACCCGGCGAGCCGTAGCGCAACCAACCCGGTGGGCCAGACCAGACCGGCTGGCCGCCGCGATCCAGACCTGTCATGCTCCGCGCGGCACAGATGACGCGCCCAACCTGGGGGTGGGGCGGCGTAGCAACAAGGGGAGGAAACGGGGACCATGGTCATGTGCAACGAGTCAGACCAGGACAGCGGCTGCCGCCCGGCGGCCACCCGCCGCGCCTTTCTCGCGGCCGCCGCGGGCCTGCTCGGCACGGCCGGCGCCATCGCCGGCGCCAAGACGGCTGACGCCCGGCGGCGCCGTCGGGGCAGCGACCGCACAACCAACAAGAACCAGAGCAGCGCCACCAGCCGCGGCGAGGGCGGCGAGGGAGGCGCCGGCGGCGCCGGCGGCGATGCCGAGGTCGTCTGCGATCCAAACTTCGTCAACTGCCAGGAGATCGTACCGGTGTAGCCGCCGCGTCGGCGGCTGCCGCATCCGCGTGAGAAAAGGATCGTCGCCATGAGCACCCGCGTCAGCGATCTCAACCCTCAAGCGTCCAGGGCGCCAAGCCTCACCCGGCGCGCCATCGTCGCGGGCGGCGCATCCGGCCTCCTCGCTCTCGCCGGCCTCGCCGCCAACCCGTCCGCGTCCGCCGCGCGGCATCGCCGCCGCGGCGGCAAGGGCAAGGGCCGCGGCTCCTCCAACTCGGCCCGCGGCGGCTCCGGCGGCAGCGGCGGCCAACCCGGATCGAGCACGCCAGGCAGCAATGGCAACGGCGGGTCGCACGGCTCCTCCGGCTCCTCCGGAACCAGCAACCCGGGCAACAACGGCAACGGCGGCACGACTCCCGGCGGCGGAGGCGGCCCCACCCCCGGCGGCATGCAGATCGGCGCCCCCGGCGCCAACGCCTGACCCCCGAGGGAGCCAGCTCCGGGCGGCGACTCGTGTCATGCCGAGGAGCGAGGAATCTCGGTTTCCCCTGAGCGGAGGTCCGTCACGTCCCGCCCCGCCACCCCCGTGTCATGCCGAGTACCGTGTCTACGCAATCTTGGCGTGCCGCGGCGGCATCGGCGCCGCTCGTGATCCGCGAACGGACGCGCCCTTCGGGCGAGATTCCTCGTTCCTCGGCATGACACGAGTGCGTAGACACGGTACTGAGCGAAGCGAAGCATCCCGGCCACAGGCCGCGGGCATTCGCAGAAACACGAGACCGCCTGGAACCACACGAGGAAACCTTCGCCACCCGCGAAGCGCCCCGTCCGCGGACCGCCTGGATAATGGCGCCGCGAAGCAGCGTCGGAAGGGAGCTCTGCTCCCCCAGACGTTCCCGAAGTTCCCGAAGTTCGCCGTGCCTCAGCAGGCCCCCTGACCCTGCACGAGGCCCGACACCCATCCCTCCCGTCCTTCCGCCTCCTGCCTCTCACCCGTCACCCGATCTCGAAGGCAAACTCCCACTGCGGGCTTTCGGCCGTGCTGCCCTCGGCGGCTTGAAGGCTCATCTGTCCGCTGGCCCCGGCGTAGTCCCCCGTACCCCCCGTGATGGCGAACGTGCCCACGCCCGCATCGTAGAACGGCCCCGTCACCACCAACGAACCGTTCTCCATCGTGTTGGTGAAGGTGCAGTCCCACGATTCCCCGACCACCGTCCGCACGCACGAGCCGTGGCTGCGCCCCACCAGGTTGACGTTCTGGTCGTCGTACAGCTCGTTGCTGAACACCAGCGTGTCCCCGACCGTATCGCCCTCGTCGCTCAGATCGACGACCTGTTCGTCCGTCACATGCTCGATCAGCGTCAGCGCCTCCTGCGCCGCCGCGGGCTCGCCGCGCGGCACGGCAACGCCCGCCGCGAGGATCAGGGCGGCGACCGCCGCCAGAGCGAGGAGCACGGTGTTCCGAAGCATGGCGATCTCCTCTCCCAGGCTTCCCCTGGGCACGCATCGCCGCGGATCGGCCGCGGCCCATCCCGCGCCTCGTCTCCACGGCCAGCGCATCCTACGCCCGCCATTGCTCCTGTCAAGAGCCGAATGGAATGGACTACGCCGGTCGGCTATCCCACCGAAAAAAGCGCACCGCAACCGCCATCGCGATCGCGAACGTCACCGCCAGCGCCAGCAGATCGGTCCAGATCGCGGCAAACCCATTGCCGAACGTCATCGGCTCCCGCAACGCATCGACCAGATACGACAGCGGCAGCACCCGCGTGATCGGCCGCAGCCACGCCGGCGCCTGCTCCATGCTGAAAAAGATCCCGGACAGGAAGAGCATCGGGAAGGTCACCAGATTCGCGTAGCTGGCCGCCGTCTCCACGTTCGGCGCGATGCCGGAGATCGCGAACCCGATCGCCAGGAACGCCAGCGCCCCCGCCGCGATCGCGGCCAGCATCACCAGTGGGTTCCCCCGCAGATGCAGCCCAAAGAACGCCCACGCCATTCCGATCAGAATCACCGCCTGCAACCCCGCGATCAGCAGTTGCGACAGCACCCGCGCCAGGATGAACGACGTCAGCGGAAACGGCGTCACCCGAATCCGGCGCAGGATGCCCCGCTCCCGGTACGTCACGAACGCCGTCGCCAGCCCGATCACCCCCGAGTTCATCAGGCTCATCGCCAGGATGCCCGGCGCGAAGACGTCCATGAACGAGACCTCTTGCGCCGTCACCGGCCGCTGCTCGATCGCCAGCGGCGGCGTCCCCCCCGCCACGTCGAGCAGCGTCTGCCGCACCGCCCCCACCGCGATCTGCGCCGTCGGCCCCTCCGTCGCGTTGTAGTAGAGCGTCACCGGCGGGAACTCGCCCCCTCCCTCTTCCCCAAAGACCGCCACCACCCCCCGCGAGCCCTCCCCCCCCGCCCGCAGCTCCTCCCCCGCCCCCCCCGCGGGGACGCCCCAGCTCCGGGTCTCGCGCCCCGCGGCCGCCCCCCCCCCCCGAAACGCCGACTCCGGCCCCGCCACGCCCACGTCGAACTCGACGCTCGCCCCCCGCCCGAACACCACCCCGAAGATGACGATGAACAACGCCGGAAACGCCAGGTTCCAGAACAGCGCCGCCCGGTTGCGCAGGCTCATCAGCACATTCGCCCGGACCATGGCCAGCAACGGCGTCATTGGCGGAAACAAGCCCGTCGTAGGGGCACGGCATGCCGTGCCCGGCTCCCGGTCGGGCGAGGCGGCTCCTGCAACACCGGCGCCCTCGCCGCAAAGGACTCGATCACGCGCTCACCTCATCCCC
>CALMZR010000152.1 GCA_937870845.1 uncultured Chloroflexota bacterium | reverse complement strand
CGGCGGGCGTGGGGCCGGGTTTCGACTCGTACCAGCGGGGATCGGCCTCGCTGACGGGGTTGTTGTCGCTTTTCTCCCAGTGGATCAGGTCGGAGGAGGTTGCGGCCGCTACGCGCTGCACGCGGCCGTCGTCCGCGGAGGCGAGGGCAGTGTAGAGCATGAGGTAGCCGTCGCCGTGAGGGCGCGGGGTGACGCTCATGGTCCAGATCTGGTCGTCGTCGATGGCGCCGGGGTCGCCCGTGCGCAGGGCAGCGGGGAGGGGCGTCCAGGAGAGCCCGTCGCGGCTGACGGCGTGCTGGACGACGTCGTGGTTGGGCAGGGTCAGGTGGAAGAGGTGCAGCTCGTTGCCGCGCGGGACGACCTCGATGTCGCCCAGCTCGGAGACGCCGCAGCCGCGGGGCGTGTACACGTGGTTGGGCGGGTTCGACTTATTGGCCGGCGAGCGCAGGTTCCGCGGCGCCAAGGCCGACGGCCTGGGCCAGGGCTTCGTTGAACTGGGGCAGGTCCCCCGGCACGCGGGAGGTGATGAGGTTGCCGTCGATGACGAGCGGCTCGTCGACGTAGTGGGCGCCGGCGTTCATGACGTCGTCGCGGATCTTCTTGACGGCGGTGACGGTGCGGCCGTCGAGGACCTTGGCCGAGATCAGGAGCTGCGGGCCGTGGCAGATGGAGCCGACAGGCTTGCCGGATTCGACGAAGCGGCGGGTGAAGGCGACGGCCTGGTCGACGATGCGCAGGTTTTCCGGGGCGCCGCCGCCGGGGATGATAAGCATGTCGAACTCGTCGGGGGAGACCTCGGCGAAGGTGCGCTCGACCTGCATCGTAGCGCCCTTCTTCCCCTCGACCGCGCCTTTCGTCTCGCCGATGGTCACGACGTCGGCGCCGAGCGATTCGAGGTGGTTCTTCGGCTCGATCGCTTCCGAATCCTCGAAGCTATTGGCCAGGACCATCGCGATTTTGGGTTGTGTCATTGATTCCTCCACTTGTGGCATGCACATTGGCGCGCAAGCGCCGGTCGAGGCGTCAGTATACTGGCCGGCCGCCGTTGGCCTTTCGCGAAGAGAGGAGCTTGCCCTTTGGACGCCGCGTTTCCGGTCGGTTTTCGCGAGGATGATGCGCGGGCCGTGCTGGCGGCCATCGATCCCGATGAGACGATCGCCTTCCTGCGCGATCTGGTGCGGGCGCCGTCTGTCAATCCGCCCGGCGACGTTTCGGAGGCGGCGGCGGTCTGCGAGCGGCCGCTGCGCGAGGCCGGGTTCGCGGTGCGCATCCTTGAGCACGCGCCGGGCATGCCCAACGTCGTCGCCGAGATCGGGCCGGAGGACGGGCCGCGGCTTTGTTTCAACGCCCACCTCGACGTGGTGCCGATTGGCGATGAAGCAGCGTGGACCTATCCGCCATTTGGGGCGGAGGTCGCCGATGGCCGGGTCTATGGGCGTGGGGCGGGCGACGACAAGGCGAGCGTGACGGCGCAGGTGATGGCCGGCGTTGCGCTGGCGCGCTCAGGCGTTCCGCTACGGGGCCGGCTGGCGGTGACGGAGGTCGCCGACGAGGAGACGAGCGGCGGCGGGGCGCTGCACGTGATCGCCGCGGCGGACGTGCGGCCTGATGGAGTGATCGTCGGGGAGCAGACGCTGAACCGCGCAGCGATCGGGGAGAAGGGGAACGCCGGGGTCGAGGTCGTGGTCAGTGGGCGCACGGCGCATGGGGCGCTGCCGTGGGAGGGCGCGAACGCGATCGAGGGGATGGCGCACGTCATCGTCGCGCTGCGGGAGCGTGTCTATCCCCGGCTCGCCGAGCGGACGCATCCGTACTTTCTGCCGTCGTCGGCGTCGGTGAACATGGTCGAGGGCGGGGTCAAGGCGAACGTGGTGCCGGATCGGTGCGCCGTCTTCATCGACCGGAGAACCATCCCCGGCGAGGATCCCGCGGCTGCCACCGCCGAGATGCGGGCCGTCGCGGAGGCGGCGGTCGCGAACCTGCCAGGGATTTCGGTCGAGGTCGAGCAGAGTCCGCACGCGCTGCCGGCGACGATGAGCGATCCGAATGGGGCGCTGGCGCGGGCGATGCTCGCGGCGAACGCGCATCTGGGGCTGTCGACCGAGTTGACCGGGTTCAGCATGGCGACCGACGGCCGGCATTTCGCCGCGGCAGGGTATCCGACGCTGATCTATGGGCCGGGCGACCCGCGGCTGGCGCATGTCCCGGACGAGTGGGTCGGGATCGACGAGGTGGTGGAGGCTACGCGGGCCTATGCGCTCGCGGCGCTGGCCCTGGTTGGGCGCGGTGGATGAACGCCCTCCCGGCTTTCCACGCCCGTAGCGATCCGCGCCGAGGGCGGTTGGCGCGGTTCATGCGGTACGGGAGGCAAAGGAGGTGCGAAAGCCATGTACATTGGTGGCGGCGTGATCGCGGTGATCCTCATCATTCTCTTGCTGATCTGGATCTTCTAACGCGATCGTCCTCCCTGGGTGGGAGGAGACGACGAGACCGGCTCGGGGCAACCGCCCCGAGCCGGTCTCGTCGCTTCGCAGGATTGGGGACGCCGCCCGGATCGAGCGCCCCGCGCCTGGGGTCGCGCCGCGCGACCCCAGGCATCGACGTTTTTGTTCAGTCCTCCCGGCGCGGGCGCAGGTTGACTGCGCCGATCGCCGCGGCGGCGGAAGCGGCCGCGAAGAGCGAGGAGAGGCCAGCGAACCCGGCCATGCCGACGCCGGTGTCCGGAAGTTGCACGGGCACGGGCTCCGGCGCGGGCTCGGGAGCGGGAGCCGGCTCGTCCTTCTTCGGCGGCGCCTTCTTCTCTTCCTTCTTGTCGTCCTCCCCGCAGCGGTTCTCGACGATCTTGCGCACCGGGCCGTCGTCACCGCCGTCGCCGCGGATCTCGGCGCGAACCTCTTCCTGGATGGCCGCGACCATCTCGCGGGCGGAGCTCTGGGTCAGCGCGCCCTCGTCCGGGTGGGCGACGGCCAGGGCCGCGGCGCCTTCGGCCAGGGCGCCGTCTTCGCAGTCGGCGACGGCCCGCGCGGCGGCGCCGGTGGTCTCGGCGTGGCCGGGCTCCGCGATGGCGGAGGCGGCGGCCCCGATGGCGGCGGCTTCCCCGCCCGGGGTGACGCTCAACGTGGCGCCGCCGGCGGACAGGACGATGGTGTCGTCATCTTGCGCGGCCACGGGTTGAAGGCCGGCAACCCCGACAAGCGTCACGGTGAGCGCCGCGCCGCAGGCAGCCTTCCCAAGCCAGCTCGCGGAGGCGCGCAGCCTCCCTCGACCGAACCGAACGTCGTGCATCGTGGTTCCCCCTTCTACCGGCGGGCGCGGGGTGAGCGGGGTTTTGCGATCCGTCACCGAGCGCGGCGCCTGAGCACCAATCGTTCCACATCGCGACGCGAACCGGGTTCCCGCGCGCAACATGGAAACACCATGAGCATCTCTATCAACGCTTCTACGCTGGCCCCGTTTCGCCGTCATGGGCGGCCAATGGTCCTGATTCTGGCATTTTCGTCCCGGTCAGTCGTCCGCAACGACCGGTTGGGCGGCGACGTCCGGGTTGGCCTGACGGCGAAGCAGCACCGCGCCCAAGCCGGCCGCGGCGGACGCGGAGGCAAAGACCGAGGCCAGGGCCCCGTTTTCCAATGAGCCGATGCCGGCAGACGGGAGCTTCCCTACACCGCCGCGGCCCCGTCGGTCACGACCAGCGCCACGGCCGACGCGCACCGTGCGGCCGCCGGCGCCACCGCGTCCGCGACCTGCGCGGGCCCGTCTGCCGCCCCCGCGACCGCCGCCACCGCGCCCTGCTGGGGTGACGATCTTCGCCGGGGCCTTGTAACCGCTCGGGCCGTCACCGGCGTCGGGCTGGCTCGACGCGGATGCGACCGCGACCGCGCTCTGGGCCACGGCGCCCTCGTCGGGGTCGGCGGCGGCGAAGGCGACGGGGCTTTGCGTGATGGCGCCGTCGTCGCTGTTGGCCTCGGCCAGGGCCGCGGCGGCCTGAACCCGAGCCGCGCCACGCGCCGCCGCGGCTTCTGCGACCGCCGAGCGGGCGTAGGCCGACCCTGGGCTGGCGCCGATTTCGGCTGCGCCGGCGACGAGGATGACGCTGTCATCCTGCGCTGCTGCCTCGCGCAGCATGCCGGCAACGGGCAGAGCCGCCAATGCGCTGCCGCCCGCGAGCCTGATGCCCATGGTGACGATTGCGCGCCGGGATGCTCGGGATTGCCCGGGGATCGCCCACTTGCCAAAGGGACTGCCTGACATGTTCTTGCTCCTTCGTTGCAACGACGGCTGGGTAGATCACGCGCGTGAGCGATGTCTCCACGGCGTGATCGGAGCATGAACCGTTCCAGGTCAGCGAGCGCCCGCGCGGGACGGGCCGTCGCCATTGCGTCGTGGATTGCCGTTGCTGGGAATTGAGCGGCGCCCAGGGATCACAGGTCCCTGGGCGCCGAGATTCCTTGCTTCGTTCGGAATGACACCGTTTGGGTGAGGCGCGCTAGGCGGTGTGGGCCAGCTCTCCCGCGCGGGCCTGGGCTTCCTCTTCGTCGTCGAGGAAGAGCGAGCGCGAGTCGATGCGGGCCAGGGCCATGTCCAGGAAGGCGTCGACCGGCATGGCGCCGAGGTCGCGGCCGTTGCGAAGGCGAACGGCGACGGCGGCGGCGGCGGCCTCGCGCTTGCCGATGACGAGCATGTAGGGAATCTTCTGTAACTGCGCTTCGCGGATCTTGGCCTGCATGCGGTCGCGGCGGTCGTTGACCTCGACGCGCATCCCCGCCTCTTCGAGGAGCCGGGCGACGTCGCGGGCGTAGTCGATCTGGTCGTCGGTGATGGGGATGACGGCGGCCTGCACTGGGGCGAGCCAGAGGGGGAAGGCCCCGGCGTAGTGCTCGACGAGGCCGCCGACGAAGCGCTCCATCGAGCCCAGGAGCGTGCGATGGATCATGGCCACGCGGTGGCGATCGCCGTCTTCGCCGACGTAGTTGACGTCGAAACGCGCCGGCAGGTTGAAGTCGACCTGGATCGTGGGGCCGGTCCACTCGCGGCCGAGGGCGTCGACCCACTTGACGTCGATCTTCGGGCCGTAGAAGGCGCCGCCGCCCTCGTCGATCTTGTAGGAGAGGCCGCGCATCTCCATGGCGCGCCGCAGATCGTCCGTGGCGCGATCCCAGACGTCCTCGCCGCCGATCGATTTCTCGGGCCGCGTGGCGAGGTAGGACTGGAACTCGTAGCCGAAAACGTCGGCCAGGTGGACGACGAAGTCAAGGACGCGGGCGACCTCGTCGACGACCTGCTCCGGCATGCAGAAGACGTGGGCGTCGTCCTGCGTGAAACCACGGACGCGCAACATGCCGTGCAGCGTGCCGGAGCGCTCGTAGCGGTACACCGTGCCGAGCTCGGCGAGGCGGATCGGCAGGTCGCGGTAGGAGTGGACCCGGTTCTTGTAGATCATGATGTGGCCGGGGCAGTTCATCGGCTTGAGGTAGTAGTCGACCTCCTCGATGCTCATGGGGGCGTACATGTTCTCCCGGTACGTCTCGAGGTGCCCCGACGTGCGGTAAATCTTTTCGGAGGCGATGTGCGGCGTGTAGACGAGGTCGTAGCCGCGCTCGAGCTGCTCCTTCTGCTCGAACTGCTCGACGAGGTAGCGGACCATGGCGCCCTTCGGGTGCCACAAGATGAGGCCGGGGCCGATTTCGTCGTTGACGGAGAAGAGGTCGAGCTCACGCCCGAGGCGGCGGTGGTCGCGGCGCTCCGCTTCTTCGAGGCGCTGGAGATGGGCGTCGAGCTCCGCTTGCGAGGGCCAGGCCGTGCCGTAGATGCGCTGCAGCATCGGGCGCTTCTCGTCGCCGCGCCAATACGCGCCGGCGATGGAGAGGAGCTTGAAGGGGCCGATCTCTCCCGTGTCATCGACGTGTGGACCGCGACAGAGATCGAGGAAGGCGCCCTGTTGGTACGTCGTGATGATCTCGTCGGCGGGAAGGCCGTTGATCAGCTCGACCTTGTACTCGCTGTCGCCAAAGATGCGCAGGGCATCGTCGCGGGAGACGACCTCGCGCACGAACGGTTCCCGCTTGGCGCGGTTCGCTTCCATACGGCGCTCGATCTCTTCCAGGTCTTCAGGGGAGAGGGAGCGAGGGAGATCGAAGTCGTAGTAGAAGCCGTTGGCGATGGCGGGGCCGATGCCGAACTTGGCGTCCGGGAACATCTCCAGCACCGCCTCGGCCATGAGGTGCGCCGCGGAGTGGCGCATGCGGGCCAGCTCGTAGGCGCGGGCGTCCTCGAGGTCGACGGCGATGTCCATGCTGGCGACGTCGTCTTGCGTGTCGGCCATGGTTGTGATTCCCCTCACCCCCCGGCCCCCTCTCCCCGTGCGCGGGGAGAGGGAGAGCAAAGGGCATGAAAAACGGCCCGTGTCCCCGGAAGGGACGCCGGACCGGCGTGGTTCCACCCTCGTTCCGGGCAGATCGCCAGTGTCAGAGTGCGGCGATTGCTTCAGCGGCCAGATCTTGGGAGGCCGAGATGCTTCGCTTCGCTCAGCATGACACGGGCGGGGAGCTGCCCGCTCGTGGCGGCCGGTAACGGGGCCAACCGGGCCAGCCTACTGCCCAGGGAGGGGTTCGGTGGCCGGCTCACGGGTGGTGTTCATCGGGGCATTGCCGAACCGGACTTGCAATGGCGGCCGGTCTTTCTGGCGGCGGTTTCCCGATTACTCGTCCCGATCGACGCCGTCTCGCGTCAATTGACGTGATAAGGATAGGAACGCGACGTGGGGCGTGTCAATCGCTCGCCGCCGCCGTACTGGCGCCCACGCCATCGACCAATGGCGCTCCGCGGCCCCGCGCCTCCTTCAGCCGCCAGGTCGCGAAGCCCTGGGCCACGATCAGCGCCGCGGCGATGGCGGCGGCGACGCCCATGCCGGCGCCGCTGGCGCCGCTGCCGGGGTCTGGCGCCGAGAGGGGCGCGGGCAGGTCCGCGGCCAATGATGGTTGCGGCGCGGCAGCCGGCATGGGCGCGCCGATCACGGCCCCGGCGGAGCCGAACGCGAGGATGCGGGCGGCGTCGGGATCTCGATAGGAGACGA
>CALMZR010000151.1 GCA_937870845.1 uncultured Chloroflexota bacterium | reverse complement strand
TTGCAAGCGTGTTGTTATGGCGGCGCGTTAAATAATTCATCGGTATTGTTTCACCCGTTTAAAAAAGAGCAGAAAAATTTCGCCAATTCACTTTATGGAGGCTGTTTTGAAAATTCGTTATCTTGGTCATTCCTGCGTTGAAATTACCGGCAAGCATCACATATTGATAGATCCCGACTTCACCCGCGACCCTGAACCGAGTGTGGAATACGTCTGCATTACCCACGCTCACAAAGACCATATTGGACGTGTGGCTGATGTTCCGAATGCAATCGTCCCTGCCTCTGCGGATGTCTGTGAGATCGCGGCCCACCTCGGGGTCCCGCGTGAACGATTGCATCCAGTCACGCCGGGTGAGCAGGTTGCAAATATCCAAATCCTTGCGGGTTACAGCATGGTGAACCAACCGCTTTACACATTTTTCTATATGCTATTTCGATGGCGGCGGCCCGACCCCGGCGGACCGTCAACGCGGCCCGAAGTGACCGCCTGCGCCTGCTCGGGCGCCAGGCGGGTCACTTGAACCGCACGCGAAAGCTCGCTTGCGCCAGCGAGCCGGGCGAGAGGCGCTCGAAGGCGCTCTTCACCTGGTCGAGCGACGTGGCCGGCAGGGCCTCGAAGTCGGCGCCGACGACCGCCGCGGGCAGTTGGTCGGCCGGGTCGCTCGCGCTGGCGAAGCAGGCCACCGTCTCCGCCACCTTGCGAGTGTTGGCGACGAGTTCGAAGCCCATCCGCCCGGGGATTTCCAACGGCGCTGCGGTCTTGATCAGCGCGCCCTCGCTGAAACGGTTCGGGTAGAAGCGCACGATGCGCCGCGCCTCGTCCTGCAAATAGCAGTAGACATGCGCATCCTGGCTCGGCGTGATGCGCAGCCGGATGAGCTCACCTGGTTCGAATCGGTGCGTGTCGGTGGAGGCCGCGGCGAGAGCAGCGCTCGCATCGGGCGCGGCTGCGCGGGCTCCTGGAAGCGGCTGATATGCACGACATCGCGCGGGGGCTGCCGGCCGCGGCGCAGCCTGTCGCGATGACGCCGCGAAACTCGGCGTCCGCCAAGCGCGTTTCGGCGGTGATGGCGAGGCGAAACGGGGTGGAGGGGGACGAGCGGTGACACTGGTCGAACGCGTTGGCGAAGGGCTGGCGCGGCGCCTCAATCGGCGCCAGACGTTGAAGCGGGCGGCGGTGGCCGCCTTCGGGGCGGTCGCCGCCTGGACGGTCGAGGGCTTCCGTGGCAACGGCGCGCTCGCCGACCACTGCGGCGTCACGACCGACGACTGCGCCTGCCGCCCGCCGCAAGGGCTCTACTGCGACGGGCTGGACCCCTCGTTCTGCGCCGGCGCGGCCTGCTCCGGCGGCTGTTACTACGACGAGTCGTACCGCTACGCCGGCGCCTGCTGGTGCAGCGCCATCTGTCGCTACGACGGCGGCGCGGCCGGCCACTACCAGTGTTGCGACTGCAACTGCTACGGCCAACAGTGCGCCTGCCGCGAGTTCATCCCGGCCGAAGCCGGCGCGGCGCCCCCGCCCGCGGGACCGGGCGACGGCCCGCCAGTGCTGCCGCCGGGCTTTGGCGATGACGATCCGCCTACCCTGCCGCCGGGAGTCCCGCCGTGCTTCCCGTTCTGCGACTGACGCGGCTGAGACCATGTTCGCTGCCGCGGTCGTGATCCTGGCGACGTCGATCGGCCTCTTGAGCGCGCACGCCCCCTGAACGGTCAACATGGCCGTCGGCCTGGGCCTCCTCGGTCGAGGGGGGAAGCGGCAGGCGCTTGGGTTGTGGGCGCTCCACGTCGCCGGAGCTGCGCTGAGCGGCGCGCTCCTCGGGGGACTGGTCGGCGGAATCGGCGCGCTGGTCGGGTTGGCCGCGTGGCGGCCGTGGATCGTCGCCGGCGCCGCCATCGCCGCCTTCGCGCTCGCGCTAAGGCGAACGCCGCCGAAGCTGGGTCGGCAACGTCAGGTGCCGCGGCGATGGGGCCCGGGAACACCCCCCTCGCGCGTCTACCTCGTCTGGGGGGCGATGCTCGGCAGCGGCGTGGCGACGCCCATCTTCCACACCGCCTTCCTCCTCCTTCTCGCCGCCCAATTGACCGGCGGCCTGGCGCTCGGCGTCGTCTCCGGCGCGCTGTTCGGCGCGGCGCGCCAGGCCACCGCCCTGCTGCCGCTGCTGGGCCGGCTCGACCCGGGGCGAACGATGGGTCTGCTGGAGACGCTCCGCCCCGCCGCCCGCCGCCTGAACGCGGCGCTCATCGCTGCCGGCGGCCTTGCCCTCGTCCTCACCGGCCGCTGATTGTCCTTGGCGCCTCGGCGTTCGGGACAGAAATCGCGCGGCCATTCGGCCCCTGGGCGCTCGCCTCCGTGATAGTATTACGATCAAGGCTCGTAATACGCCGCTAGGGGGTACGTCAATGAACAATCTGGAGTCGCGGATGACCCAGAAGGGCCAAGTGACCATCCCGGCAGCCGTCCGGGCGCGGCTGGGGCTCAAGCCGAGGGATCGCGTGCGCTTCGAGATTGTCGACGATGTGGTGACGATCAAGTCGGCCGAATCTAGACTTCTCGCCGGCTATGGCGCCGTTCAGCCCCGCAACCGGCCCGAAGACTGGAACGCCATCGAGGAGGAGTTCGAGCGACAGGTGGCTGCGGACGCCGCCGCCGAAGGCTAACGGTCAACATGCCGGCGCGCTTTCTCGACGCAAACGTCCTCTTGCGTTACTTCATCCGCGATGACGAGGGAAAGGCCCAGCGGGCGCTTGCCCTGCTGCAGCGCATCGAGCAAGGCGAGGAGCGCGTCGAAACCTCGCTCCTTGTTTTTTTCGAGGTCGTTTTCACCCTCGAGCGGACCTACAACGTGCCACGGGCGCGTATCTATGGCTTGGTGAAGCCGGTACTCGAACTTAGCGGATTATCTCTGCCCGGCAAATCGCTCTTGCTCGATGCCCTCGACCGATTTGCGATGACTAGCCGCAAGCTGTCCTTCGTCGACTTGTACGTTGCCCTCGACGCGCAATCGCGCGGCATTACCGAAATCTACAGTTGGGACAAGGATTTCGATCGAATCGATGGAATCACCCGCGTTGAACCAACCGCAGGCGACCCCTGACCACCGCCTTCCAAACACCCGACTCCGTTTACACTATCCGCCCGCGAAGCAGCGATTCGAACCGATCCCCGCGCGGTCCCCGCATCCGCGCGCCCGGATCGCGACGTGGGAGCAACGGTCAACATGATGTCGAGCAGTTCCGGCAATCAGCAGATCCAACAGGCGATGCGGCCAGCCAGAGCCGCCCTTGCCCTCGGCATGGCGACTGCGCTACTCCTGGCCCCAGGGCCACTGCCGGTTTCGGCGGTGCAATCAGCCCGCTGCGAAATCCCCATGGCCGAGATCGCGGCCCCGATCCCCGCCGCAGCTCAGGACTCCGCCCCCACCCCAGCCGGCGCCGCCATCATTCAGGTCGAAGGCCAGCAGGCCACCCCGGCCCCGGCTGCCACCCCCATCGCCCCCACCCCGGACCCCGTCGCACCCCTGGCCCAGGAGCTGACCGCCGTCTCCGAAGCCCTGGCCGCCTGCCTCTCCGAG
Organism: uncultured Chloroflexota bacterium; assembly: GCA_937870845.1. Taxonomy (GTDB): domain Bacteria; phylum Chloroflexota; class Chloroflexia; order Thermomicrobiales; family UBA6265; genus JACCXM01. The sequence goes on along the minus strand of CALMZR010000151.1, from coordinate 3,496 downwards.
GGTGATGTCGAAACGGTCGTCGAACTCGCCGGCGAGCGCTACCTGGGCCAGATCTTCGGCGGCAGCGTCCCCCTCCCCGCCGAGGAGTACATCGCCCTCGCCAGCCAGCTCACCCCGATCCCGACCCGCATCGTGTCCGTCGAGGACGCCGCCCAAAACGGCGACGACCGCGCCACCGCAGTCGTTGCGCAGATCGTCGGCAACCAGCTCATGCGCGCCGAATGGACCTTCTCCCAAGTCGCCGCCAGCGACCGCGCCGAGGACGAGAGCCGCTGGCGGCTGGAAGGAGAGCGGCAGCTCGACCCGCGGCTGCCATCCGGGGCCGCCCCCCTCGGCGTCGAAATCGGCGACCGCTCCTTCGAGCTGAGCGCGGAGAGCGTCGCCGGACCAGACATCGTCCTGCGCGGCATCAACGTCGCCGCCGAAGACCACGAGATGCTGGTGCTGCGCCTCGCCCCCGGCTACACCACCGCCGACCTGCTGCGCGCCACCGGCCCCGACCTGCCCCAGGAGGTCGCGTTCGTCGGCGAGCGCCCCGTTCCCGCCGGCGCCCAGGCCAACCTCGTCCTGGTCGACCTCGAACCGGGCGACTACACCCTCGTCTGCCTCTTCACCAACGCCGAAGGTCTCCCCCATCTGGCCGAGGGCATGGCGGCGGAGTTCACCGTCGGGTGACGGGTGACGAGGTGATGGGATGGAGGCGCGTCGGCGTCCATGCTCCAGAGCCGAAACCCGACCCCCGTCACCCGTCACCCTCGCCGCAGGGGTACAATGCGCCCGTAACGGCGGCAATGGGGCCGCCGCGGTGAGATCGCCCGGCCAGTACGATCCGGGCGCCGTGTTCAGAGAGGAGCTCTCCCGCGATGACCGAAAGCACACCGAAAAAGCCGTTCGCCGCGTTGTACGACGCCCTGAAAGCCGGGCAGCTGTCCCGGCGCGAGTTCACTATGCGCGCCCTCGCCCTTGGCGTCGGCATGCCGATCGTCTCCTTCGTCCTCCGCGCCGACATCGCCCGCGCCTCCGGCGCCCGCACCGTCGGCTTCGGCGTGGCGGCGCAAGGGACGACCGGAGCCCCCGCCGAAGGGATGGATGGGCGCACCCGCGGCGAGGGCGGTGAGCTGCGCCTCATCCAGTGGCAGGCCCCGAGCATGCTCAGCCCCCACGTCTCCACCGGCACCAAGGAGTACCTGGCGGCGGCGCTCATCATGGAACCGATGATGCACTACCTGCCGGACGGCACGCTCATCCCGAACCTCGTCACCGAGGTGCCGACCGTCGAGAACGGCATGCTGGCCGAAGACCTGACCAGCGTCACCCTCACGCTCCAGGACGGCATCCTCTGGGCGGATGGCGAGCCGCTAACCGCCGAAGACGTCGTCTTCACTTACGACTGGGTCATCAACCCCGACAACGCCGCCTCCTCGGCCGGCGTCTGGGGCGCGATCCAGTCGATGGAGCTCATCGACGACATGACCGTCCAGGTCGTCTACGGCGACCCCAACGCCAACTGGTTCGAGCCGCTGGCGGGCACCTACTGGGGCGCCATCTATCCCAAGCACGTCCTCGACGTCGAAGACGCCAAGGCCGCGCACGACGCCTTCCTCCTCAACCCGGTCGGCACCGGCCCCTACAAGATCACCTCCTTCTCCCCCAACGATCAGGCCGTCTACGAGATCAACGAGAACTACCGCGAGGCGGACAAGCCGTACTTCGCCACCGTCAACCTCAAAGGCGGCGGCGACGCGGCCTCGGCCGCCCGCGCCGTCTTGCAGACCGGCGATTTCGACTACGCCTGGAACCTGCAGGTCGAGCCCGATGTCCTGGCCGAGCTGGAGCAGGGCGGCCGCGGCGTGCTGCGCGTGGCCCCCGGCACGTCGGTCGAGCGCATCGCGTTCCAGTTCGCCGACTGGACAACCGAGACCGACGGTGAGCGCGCCAAGCTCGGCACCACCAATCCGACCGTTGGCGACAAGGCCGTGCGCCAGGCGGTCAACCTGGCGTGCCAGCGCGACGTCATCTCCACCGAGCTCTACGCCGGCGAGGAGCTCGAGCCGCCGACCGCCAACATCCTGACCGGCATCCCGGCCATGACCTCGCCGAACACCTCCTGGGAGTTCAACCTGGAGGAGGCGGCGCGCATCCTCGACGAGGCCGGCTGGGTCATGGAGGGCGGCGTCCGCGCCAAGGACGGCGTCGAGCTGAGCATCACCTACGTCACCTCGATCAACCCGGTGCGCCAGAAAGAGCAGGCGATCATCAAGCAGGCCCTGGAGCAAATCGGCTTCCGGGTCGAGCTGAAGCAGGTCGACGCCGGCGTCTTCTTCGACGGCTCCGCCGGCAACGACCAGAACATCAACCACTTCTACAACGACCTGCAGATGTACACCAACGGCGCGACCACGCCGATTCCGGTGGCCTACATGCTCGATTGGTACGCCGGGCCGGACAACGAGAACGTCGCCCAGGCCGCCAACGACTGGAACGCCGTCAACTACGGCCGCTACGTCAACCCCGAGTACGACGCGCTGCTCGATCAGGTGCGGCTCGAAACCGACATCGAAGCCGCCGCCGAAATGTTCATCCAGATGAACGACATCCTGATCGAAGACGTCGCCATCGTCCCGTTGGTCAACCGCGCGGCCGACAAGTACGCCATCTCGACGACGCTCCGCGACGAAAACGTCGCCATGAGCGACTTCGAGACCAACTACTGGAACATCGCCAACTGGAACCGCACGGAGGAGTAGCCGGCTGACGGCTCCCTCAGCCCCGCTCCCGGCGTCGGGAGCGGGGCGTTTTCTTGCCGTTGCGTAACCGTAAGAGTTCAGACCGGGGCAATTTCGCGGTCCGGCCGTGGGGCGCGCAGCAGGGCCAAGAATTCGGTGACGGGATCGAGTCCGCGGAGTTCCCAGGTGGCCGCCAAGGAGTGCAGCACCATCCGCGTGGCGCTGCCGTGCGCCGAGCGGGTGCCGCCACTGATCTTGCGGGCGACCACCAGAGGACGCAGCGCGCGCTCGGCAGCGTTGTTGGTGGGGGGCACGGCCGGATCGGCGACGAAGGTGAACAGCGCGGCCTGATACCGCTCGATGCGGGCGCCCAGCACCGCCTGGGGGGCGCCGGGCGGTTGCGCCCGGCAGAGCGCTGCCAGCTCGGCCTGGAAGCGGTCGCGCGCGCGCGCGCGCAGGATGCGATTCGTGCCCGCCGTCGTCGCCTCGGTTGCCCACGCCACCGCGCGGTCGTAAACGTCGCGCACACCCGCGGCCCAGGCGGCGCACCCCGCCGCGCCGGGGTGCGCCGCAACCAGATCGTGGATATCGCGCAGCAGGTGCGCCCAGCACCGTTGCTGGCTCCGCTCCAGGTCGTTGTAGGCGCCGAAGAAGTCGCTGACGACCGCGCCGTCTCCGGCGTCGCCCAGCACATAGGCGGCGACCGCCCCGGCCCGGCTGCGGGAGCAGTGGAAGAGCCGCACCGTGGGCGTGCTCACCGTCCAGACCCA
>CALMZR010000150.1 GCA_937870845.1 uncultured Chloroflexota bacterium | reverse complement strand
AGAGCCGGGCGGCGTGATCCGCGTTTGCCGAGGACGCGGCAGTAGCGGCCAGCCCCTCCAGGGAGGCGGCGACTCCGAGCCGGTCGCCCAGAGCCAGGTACGCCCGCAGGGCATCGCGGTGCAGGGCGGCGGCGCGCCGATGGCGCCCCGTCTCGCCGGCCGCCACCGCCAGGTTCGTCATGGCGCCGGCGCCATGGGGCTGGGCCCCGACGGCCCGCGCCGCCGCCGGCGACTCCGCGTAGAGGCGCTCCGCGCGGGGCAGATCGCCCTGGAGCTGCACGGCCTCGCCCAGGTTGGCCAGCACGCCGACGACCAGCCGCGCGTCCCCGGCCGCCGTCGCCTTGGCCAACGCTTCGCTCTGATAGGTCTCGGCGCGCGTTGGTTCCCCGCGCGCCACCGCGGACAGGCCGAACAAAGCGAGCACCCATGCCACCCCACGCTCGTCCCCGCGCGCCCGCCGGATGGCCAGCGCCTGCGCCAGGTGGCCCTCGGCGCGGTCGAGCTCGCGCAGGCGGTACGCCAGCTCCCCCGCGGCCGCGTGCGCGCGCGCCCGCGCTTCCGCGTCCGCGTCGCCGCCGGCCGCGAGCGCCCGCTCCAGCCAGCGCAGCCCCTCCTCGAAGGCGCCGCGGCTGTCCCAGAACCACCACAGCGACGCCGCCAGCCGCAAGCACGCCTCCACGTCGTACGCCGCCAACCAGCGCAACGCCGCCCGCACGTTGTCGCGCTCCGCGTCGAAGCGGGCCAGCCACGCGGCTTGGCCGCCACTCGGCCCCTCCGGATCGACGAACTCGGCCAGGTGCACGACGTATCGGGCGTGCGCCGCGTGCGCCGCGTCAGCCTCGCCGCTGGCGATGAGGCGCTCGAGCGCGTACTCGCGCACCGTTTCCAGCATGGCGTAGCGCGGCTCGCCGTCGCGCGGCGTATCCACCCGCAGCAGGCCCCACCCGACCAGCGACGCCACCCGATCCAGGATCGCCGGCTCCGCGGCGTCGGCGACGGCGGCGATGGCATCGAGCGTCGCCCCGCCGGCGAAGACCGCGGCCTGCCGGAACAGGCATTGCTCGGGCGGTTCGAGGAGGTGGTAGCTCCAGTCGAGCGTGTTGCGCAGCGTTTGCTGCCGCGGCGGGAGGTCGCGCGGCCCCCCGCCGAGGAGGGCGAGCGCGTCGCCGAGGCGGGCCGACATCGCGGCCGGGGAGAGGATCGGCGTCCGCGCGGCGGCCAGCTCGATCGCCAGCGGCGCCCCATCGAGCCGCCGCACCAGCTCGGCGACGGCCGCGACGTTGCCCGCGTCGAGGGCGAAGCCGGTAGCGGCGAAGGCGCACTGGGTGAACAGGGCCACGGCCTCGTTGGGCGCCAGGGTCTCCAGCGCCGCCCTGGCGGTGCCCACGGGAACCGGCAGCGGCGGCACGGGAAACGCGTGCTCGGCGCGCAGGCGCAGCGGGGCGCGGCTGGTGACGAGGAAGGTCGCGCCGGGGCTCCCCGCCAGTACGCTCGCGACGAGCGGCGCGGCGGGGAGCAGATGCTCGAAATTGTCGAGCAGGAGCAGCATCCTGTGACCGTCCACCGCGCCGATGATGGCATCGGTCAGGGACTGTCCGGGGCGCTCCGCGAGGTCCAGAACGCGCGCCATGGCCGCCGCGACCAACGCCGGATCGGCCAGCGGCGTCAGATCGACGAAGTGGACGCCGCCGGGAAACATCTCTGCGGCCCGTGCCGCGGCCTCGATTGCTAGCCGGGTCTTGCCGACGCCCCCGGTCCCGGTGAGCGTGACCAGGCGGACGTCGGGCCAGGCCAGGAGGGCCTGGAGCCGGGTCAGCTCCTGCTCCCGCCCGACCAGCGGCGTCGGCGGCAGCGGCAGCGACCTGGGTCTCGACCTCACCGGCTGGGGACGGTCACGGGCGGCGTCGAGGAACCGGCTTCGCTCGTCGCCGTGCAGCGCCAAGCCCTCGGCCAGCAGCCGCGCGGTCTGCCGCTGCGCGGTGCGGTTGACGCCGCGCTCCAGGTCGCTGATGCCGCGCACGCTGAGCCCGGCCCGCTCGGCCAGCGCCTCCTGGGTGAGCCCGGCCTCCTGGCGCAGCCGGCGCAGGAGGGCGCCGAAGGGTACGTCGCCGCCGTCGCTCAACCGCCGCTCCCCCGACTCCGCCGCCGCTTACGTGGGTGCTTACGTGGGTCTTACACGTGGCGTCCGCCAGTGTAGCGTGCCACGCTCGTCAATAACCGGGGGGCGCCAAGGTATACCGATTCGGGTGCGTCCAGACCTTATCTGTCTTGGCATACGGGCAAATCTTGAGGACCGGATCACATGGACGATCGCCAGTTCGACCGCTGGATCCAGGCTCTGGCCGAGCGTCTGTCTCGCCGTACGTTGGGTCGGTTGGGCGCTGGCGTCGTGGCCGCACTGGGCCTGGATGCGTTTACATCGACCGGGCCCGATTCCCTCGCAAAACCGAGGAAGCGGCGGAAGCGGCGCGCTGATGACCGCAAGGTGTCGCGCAGGGCGGACAAGCCATCCTCCCAGATTTCAGCCGAGAAGAAGAAGAAGGGCAAGAAAAAGAAGAAAGCGTCGTGTCGGCCGAATTGCTCGGGCAAGACTTGTGGATCAAACGGCTGCCCCGGCGGAAGCTGCGGCCAGTGTATCGGTGGCGAGATCTGCTCGGATCAGTCCAGCGGTGGGGTGTGTGAATGCCCACAGTCGGCCGAGTGCGGATCGGCGTGCTGCACGACCGACGAGACCTGCCTAAGCGACACATGCTGTCCAACCGTTCGCGAATGCGACGGAGCGTGCTGCAAGGCGGACGAAACCTGCATCAACGACATCTGCGAGCCCACCTCCGGCCAACCCCTGATCGCGTGCGCGCCCTGCGGAGAATGCTGGCAGTGTGAAGGCGACTCCGAGTCGGGAGCGGTGTCGTGTCCAGCGAGTTGCGCGGACGAGTGCCACGCACGGACCCTATGCAATGAGACCACCGACTTCGGCCCCGCGAGAAAACTCGCCCGACACGCGCGCGATGCCGGGTACGTTCAGGTCGGGGAACCGACCGCGGTTCGGTTTACGGCGGACGGCGAGGACGCCGCCCAGGCGGTTGTCCTCTATCACATCCATGCCTCCGAACGAACGTGGCGCGCCGAGCTCATCTACCGCGTCGACGCCGAGGGCGCGGCGTCCGCGTACTTGGCGCTGCTCGAATCCAACAGGCTGACGGACCTGCTGATCGTCGACGGCGAGGGCGACGTCGTCCCGATTCAGCCCGCCGGCTCGTCCCCTCGCCAACGCCGGCGTCGCGATGGCGCAACGGCCCGCTCGCTTGACGAACCGTATACGTTGAGCCCGATGGGCTGCAGCGTCTGCCAGACCCTGTTGCTGGGCAGCGGGGCGCTGGCGCTGGCTGGCTCGGCCGTCGCGATGGCGGGGGTCAACTTCTACGTCGCGGTGAGCTGGCGAACCGCAGCGGCTACCGCGACGCCGGCCCCGCTTGTCCTGAAAGAGCAACTCGCCTTCCTGCACGTCGAAACCTATTTCAACATCTTGGACGCAGCAGCAGAAGACCCCTGCGCCGTGGTCGGCAACTGCTGCTTCTCCGGCGAACGCCTCTGCCCCAGGTTCAACCCGATCGACGGCTCGACGTGCGTACCCGGAGGGAACTGCTGCAACAACGGCGTGGAGGGCCAGTGCCCCGGTGACGGCGACACGTGTTTCGATTTCCGAACGTCGACCGAGCACTGCGGCGGCTGCGCCGGCGGCAGCCTCGGGCAGAACTGTTCTGACGCGTTGGGGGTGCATGCGGAGTTCACCACGTGCAGCGGCGGAACCTGCGACTACGGCAATTGCAAGGAGCGCGGGGCGCCCTACGACCCCAGCGACACCTCCCAGAACGGCTGTTGCCGCATGAACGACAAAGGCCGGCCGTGCCGGAGGGTTGGCCAGGAAGGCTCGGACTGGATGTGCGCCGGGTACAGCGTCCCGGACGACGACGACATCTGCTGCCTGGACGACGTGTGCCCGAGCGATCCAGATCCAGACAATCCCCGCTGCGGCTGCCACGGCCAGGACTGGGGGTATGCCTCGTCGTTCTACACATTCCCGATCGGGGAAGTGTGTGGCAACTGCGCCGCGTGCGGCGGCCGATTTGGCTACTACGACACCTATACAGGAATTCGGACGTTCTGCTGGTCCGATGACACCGGAGAACTCTCGTGCCAGCCCACAATCCGACAAGTCTGCCCGCGGAATTAGGGCGATGACCCGTCTCCGGAGCGAGTTGATGTCCTGGTCCCGTGTAGTCCCGCTCGCGCTTGTCGTGTCACTGGCGCTGCCCGCCGGCCTCTTCCAGGCGTTGCCGATGCGCGCGCCGCAGGCCGGGGCGACGCTATCGCTCGCCGCGTCCGCGGGATCAGTCGCCGCTGCGACCACAAGCAATGCACTCGGCCAGCAGACCGATACGAGGCGCAAGAACGACGCGCGCGAGCGAAGCGCGCGGGATGCACGAGACCGGAAGCCGCCGCGCAACCGAGACCGCAACCGCAACAAGCCGCAAGTGCACGTCGAGCCGACCAAGCAGGAGCTCCGTGAGCAGTCAGGAAAGCAGTGCGACGGTCCCGGGATGATCTCCCTCCCCAAAAGCGGCCTCTGCACCCACGGCCCGGACCCCGCCCCGCCGGGGGTCGATCTCACGCGTCGCGCCGCGCCGGAGCCTCGGGCCACCGCTCGTGTCGCGACCGAAGCCCTGACCTGTGACGGCGATGGCCAGAGCGGCTACCGGGTCCAGGTGCTCTATGTCCGCGCCGCGAACGTGCCCAGCCACTACACCCGCTATCTCGACTCGATCCGCGCCTGGGCCGCCGGCATCGACGACATCGTGCAGCAGAGCGCCGCCGACGCCGGGGGCGGCCGCCGCGTCCGGTTTGTGACCACCCCCGGCTGCGAGATCGACGTGCCTCAGGTCGTCCTGTCCCCCACCGGCGATGACGGGTTTGGGTCGACCATCGTCCAACTCAAGGATCGGGGCTACGATCGGGAAGACCGCATCTACCTCGCCTTCGTCGATACCCTCTCGGCCGGCATCTGCGGCGTCGCCAATTTCTGGCCCGACGACAGACCATCGCAAGCAAACGCCAGCAACTCCGGCTCGAGCTTTGCCCGGATCGACGCCGGGTGCTGGAGCGTCCCCGATACGCCCGCGCACGAACTGATGCACTCCCTCGGCGCGGTCCAGGATTCCGCGCCCAACATCAGCGGCGCCGGGCACTGCATCGACGAGTGGGACGTCATGTGCTACTCGGACGCCCCGTTGTTCCCCGCCATGCGCTTCGACTGCCCGAACGAAGCCATGGAGCGCCGGCTCGATTGCGGCCACGACGACTACTTTCACCCCGCGCCGCCGCCCGGCAGCTACCTGGCGACACACTGGAACACGGCCAATAGCCGGTTCCTCATCGCCAGCGATCCGGGCACACCAGACACGGAGCCGCCCGTGGTGACCTGGACCACCCCGGTCGGGAACCGTCAGGTCCACACCGTGCGCGACGGGACGATCGCCCTGGAGGTCGCCGTCAGCGACAACCGTGCGGTCAGCCGGCTCGAGTTCACGCGCTTCGACGAGGTTCGGCAAAAATGGTTCGACGTCGCCATGGACCGTTCCGCGCCGTACACCGCCTCCCTGAACGTCAGCGAACTCCAGCCCGGCTACGCCTTCGTCGCCGCCGAGGCCTTCGACAGCGCGGCGAACAGCACCCGGGAGCATATCTGGATCGAGAACGAGCGGACCACGCCGCCGGACGATCCGCCGCCCGAACCGACTCCCACCTACGCCACGGTCACCATCACGGCGCCAGGCAACGGGGCCAAGCTCAAGCCCAGCTCCAGCGCGACGATCGAGGTCGTAGTCGCGAACGCCCCCGGGGCCGGCGTCGAGGTTCGGGCGTGCCCAGCGAATGCATTCTGTTCCTGGCGCACCGCCGCTCCGATCGGCTCAGACGCCAGCGCTCCCTTCGCGGTGCCTTGGCGCGTGCCTGGATCAGGGAGGTTTGACGTGATCGCCCGCGCCAACGACGCCGACGAGACCCTCTCCGAACCGGTGAGCGTGTCCGTCGAGCAAGAGACCGCCAAAAAGAAAAAGAACAAGAAAAAGAAGCGGTAAGGCATAGTAGGGATCGCGGGAACGATCGACCCCGGGTCAGTGTTGGCCACCCCGGGGCGCATCCGACGCCGAGGAGCGCGCTTTCCTCGCCCTCATCACCAATCGCCGGAAAGCCAACATCCGCCCCGCCCTGGCCACAGCGCCGCGGCCGGCCAATGGAGCCGCGCCGGTTCCCCCGGAAGTTCAGGAAGTTCAGGAAGTTCGCCGGGCCCCGGCCGGCCTCCCGTGTTGCCCCAGCCGGCCGTCCCATCCGCCGCGAGGCGCAACCTCATCCCCCCTTCATGCGTTCCTGCCCCTGAACCGTCGCCGGGAGCCCCCGCTCCCCGGCCACCGGGAGGGACCATCGTGAATCAGCTATCCCAGCCGTTCGGCCCTGCGCCGGCGGCCCCAGCCGACGTGAGCCGCCGCCGCTTCCTCGCCCGCCTCGCCGCCTTGCCCGCCGCCCTCGGCCTCGCCGCCCTCGCCCCCGACGACACCGAGGGCAAGAAGAACAAGAAACGTCGCAAGCGCGGCGGCAAGAACAAGAAGAAAGGCAACGGAGGCGGCGGCTACTCCCCCGATAGCGAGGAGCGCAGGTTCCTTGACCTCATCAACGACTACCGCCGCCGCAACGGCGCCGGCTCTCTCTCCCTCAACGACAACCTCGGGGCCGCCGCCGCCGCCCACTCCCGCGACATGGCCAGGAAGAACTATTTCCGCCACTCCAAGACCGGGCAGCTCGTCGAGCGTCACGGCTACACGAACTGGCGCGCCATCGGCGAGAACATCGCCGCCGGCCAGCAGACCGCCCAGCAGGTCTTCGACGCCTGGCGCCGCAGCAACGATCACGACCGCAACATGCGCGGCAAGAACTTCACCGAGATCGGCATCGGCCGCGCCCACGCCAAAAACAGCAAGTACGGCTGGTACTGGACCACCGTTTTCGGCGATCGGTGAGCCGGGCGCCGAGCCATTAGCTATCAGCTATCAGCTATCAGCCTTCGGCTTGGGACGAGGTCGCCTCGGCCCCAGTCGCTCCAAGCAACGCCGACAGGCACATGGCTGATAGCTGATAGCTGATAGCTCACAGCCCGTCTACCATTGGGCGGCAAAGGAGCCGCCCCATGGCCATCCAGATTCCGACGGATATCGAATCCCGCATCCAGCAAAAGGTCGCGCAGGGATTCTTCTCCGACGCGGACGAGGTGATCCGCGAAGCGATGCGCCTGCTCGACCAGCAAGAGCGCCAGCTCGAAGCATTTCGCGCCAAGTTGCAGATCGGCCTCGACCAGCTCGATCGGGGCGAGTACGCCGTGTTTACCGCTGAGCTCGTCGAGGAGATGCGACGCGAAGCCGATGAGCGCTTCCGGCGCGGGGCGCGTCCCAAGCCTGATGTCGTCCCGTAAGCGGACGGTCGTCCTCACATCCGAAGCGCAAGACGACTTCGTCGACATCCGGTTCTCTACCCAACAGCAGGGGGGTGAGACCGAACGCGATCGATACGAGGTCACCCTCCTGCACGCGATCGCGGCGCTCGCCGACTTTCCAGAAGTTGGCCGCCGCTCGCCCGAGCACTTTTCCGGTTGTCGTGTCCGACCCGTGGAACACCACGTCCTGTTCTACCGGATCGAGGACGACATCATCGTAGTCGTCCGCATCCTCCACGAGCGAGCCGATCCCGCCCAGCATTTCCAGCCGTAGCGATCGGCTTCACCGCGGATCCAGCCCCAGATCCTCCCCCGGCCGCGTGTCGTCGCTCGGGGCCCCGGCGGCCAGCCACTCCCGAAACGTCCCGGACGCCTGCGCGAACCGCCACTCGTCCCAGATCTGCAGCGCCATCGCCCGCGTCGCCCCGGCCGCGCCGCCGGCGGCTTGCACCCGCGCGAAGAGCCACGCCTCGAAGTCGTCCGCCTCCGGGTCCTCGGCCACGGCCGCCTCCAGCAGCTCCCGCTTGACCTCCATCCCCAGCGCGTCCGGCGTCGTGTTCCGCTTGCGCCGCTTGCGCCGCCCCTCCGCCGCATCCGTCGCCTGCAAGAGCTGCCGGCACACGATCGCCGGGCGAAGGCGGGAAGCGGGAGGCGGAAGGCGGGAGGACGATTCGCTCCCGAGATTCCACGCCTCCTCGGCGCCGCGCGAACTCAGCTCCTCAGCTTGATGCCTCACTTCCGCCTCCCGCCTCTCGCCTTCCGCCTCCGGCGAACGCCGCCTCCTCCTCCGCCAGGTCGTCCTCCCGCGTGCGCGCCGCCACGTACGCCCCGATGGTGATCAGGATCAGCGGCCCCAGCGTGATGCAGAAGACCACGCTCAACAGCCCCGCGTCCTCCGGTCGCGCTCGCAGCAGGATCACCACCCCGAAGATGGCGGTCACCACCAGCAGCCCCAGCGCCCACAGCGCCGCCGCCGAGGAGACACATCCCCGCGCGTTGGTGTTGATGTCGGGCGGCCGGAAGCGGGCCGGCAGCGGCGACCCCGGCCCGGCCAGGTCCGCCGCCGCGTCCGCCGTCCGCACATACCCCAACCGCCCATACGGCAACCGGATGCGGACCCAATCGACCGGCGCCGCCGCGTCCTCCACGATCTCCAGCTCCCCCCCGGAGGGGAGGATCTCGATCAGCCGCGCCGCCGGGTCCGGCCGCTCGAAGACGCGCAGCCCCTCCGTGGCGTGGAAGGCGTCGACCAGCGTCGTGCCGCAGGCGGCGCAGTAGTGGTTCGAGGCCGGGTTGAGCGCCCCGCACAACCCGCAGTAGATGACCGTCGACCCCGCGGCCGCCGTCCCCTCATCCCACGCCCGGCGCTCCCCGCGTCCCGCCTCATCCACCGTCGATCACCCCGTCACCCGTCACCCTAACACCCTAACACCCCAACACCCCATCCCCCCACCTTGACGCCCGCCGCCCCGGTCGGGGATGCTCCCGCGGCGGCAAGGGAGGAGACCAGGGTGACCGACCAGGAAGCAGACGATCGAATGCGCGACAAACCCAACCCGCGCTGCGCGGCCTGCGGCACGCCCTACCGCGCCGGCGACCGTTTTTGCGCCCACTGCGGCACGGTCCTCCCGGAGGGAGCTCCGCCTCCGCCGCCAACCGCCCCGGCCGAGCCCCAGCGCGAGGAACGCCCCGCCTGGGTGCTCGGCGCCCGCCCGGCAACCGTCATCGGCGGCGGCATCGCCCTCCTCCTCCTGGCTGCGCTGCTGCTCGCCATCGGCCAGCTCGACGACACCGGCACCATCGTCATGCTCTCCATCTGCACCGCCCCCCTCGGCCTCCTCACCCTCCTCATCGGCATCGCCCGCTACCTCGCCGGCGCCGCACGGCGCGAGTGATAGGGTGATGGGGCCATGCGCCGTCCCTCGTCTTGGACAACGAGGGGGCGGCACGCACGATTGCCGCCCCCTTATCTCGTCGCCGTCGAGTCCTGCATCCGTCCCTTACCCGAACGGCTCCCCCCACCGCTCCCGGTGCGCGATCTCCGCCAGCGGCTTGCGTTTCTTGTCCCCTTTGCCCACCGCCTGCGCCGGGTAGCCAAAGGGCAGAATCGCCAGCACGTCCAGCTCCTCCGGGATGCCCAGGAGCGCCTTGACCTCGTCCAGCCCCCCGAACCCAACCCAGTTGCCGCCAACCCCCTCGCCCCAGGCCGCCAGCAGCATGTCCTGGATGGCCCGGCTGCCATCCGACAGCGCCATCCGCGTGTCGTTCTCGAGGACCACCACGATGGCTAAAGTCGCCTGCGCGACGTATGGCCCGGTCGGGGCCGCGGCCGCGAGCTGGCGCAGCATCGCCGGGTCCTGCACCACCACGAAATGCCAGGGCTGCGTGTTCATCCCGCTCGCCGTCAGCCGCCCCGCCTCCAGGATGCGCGTGATGACCTCGTCCGGCACGGGCCGCGGCTCGTACTCGCGCACCGCCAGCAGCGTGCGGATCGCCTCGAAAACGTCCATCACTCGCTCCCTCCCGCCTCCCGCCTCCCGGCTCCCGCCTACCGGAACGGCTCCCGGCTCTTCGGCAGCGTCTCCCACTGTGGCTCGTCGTGTCCGAACAGCACGATCGCCCCGGTCTCCTCCGCCAGCGCCAGCAGCCGATCGCGCGAGCGCGCCGCCTCCTCGGGATCGGGATACCACGGGCCAAAGCCGGCCGGATCCACCGGCTCGGCGTGCTCCGAGAGCGCGATGGCGTCGATCGCCAGCACCACCGGCCCATCCGCCGTCTCCACGAAGAGCGACTGATGCCCGACCACGTGCCCCGGCGTCGGGATCAGCCGCAGCCCCGGCTCGATCTCCGTCTCCCCGTCGACCGCCTCGTAGTCGATCCCGGCCACGTCGAACAACGCGGTGTCGCAGCGCGGATCGGCGCGGGCGAACTCCAGGTGATCGCGCTGCACCAGCGACGCAATCCCCGAGCCGGCGAACAGCTCGTGCCGCCCGCAATGGTCGAAGTCGAAGTGAGTCGAGACCAGCAGGTCGATATCCCCCGGCGCCAGATCCAGCTCCGCCAACCGCCGCGCCAGATCGTCCTCGGGCCGGGTGTCGTTGAGCAGCGGCGACCAGGGCGCCGCCGTCTCCTCCCCGATCAGCGCCGCCGGGTTGCCGGTGTCGACCAGGATCGTTTGCCCGCCCGCCGCGCGGATCAGGTAGCCGGGAACCTGTCCGTAGTGCTTCTCCCCTGTCTCGTCCAGCCAACCGAGCCGGCCCAGGTGCAGCAGATAGAGCTCGTGACCCCCCATTCCCCCGAGACCCTTCTACGCCACCCGCTGCGCGGCGATGCGCTCCACCGTCTCCGGCGACAGGGACCGCTGGGCGAGCTTGAGATCGTACCGGGTCTGCAAGTTGATCCAGAACTCCGGGCCGGTTCCGAAATACAAGCCGAGCCGGAGCGCGGTATCGGCACTGATTCGCCGGCGATTGTGGACGATCTCCGCGATGCGGTTGGGCGATATGCCGAGCACGCGGGCCAGCTGCGCCTGCGAAAGCTTGTATCCGGCCAGGAATTCCTCCGCCAATATCTCTCCCGGCGTTACTGGCGCGAATTCGCCGCCTTCGGATGTGTCCATACACCCCATCCTCTCAGTGATAGTCAACAATCCTCACCGCGTGGGCATGACCATCGACCCATCGGAAGATCACCCGCCACTGGTCGTTGATCCGAATCGAGTAGAAGCCCTCGAGGTCTCCCCGCAGCTTCTCGAGACGGTTTGCCGGAGGAACCCGCAGGACATCGAGTCGAACAGCAGCATCGAGCATTTCAAGCTTCCGCTTCGCTTGGCGCGCCACGCCGCGAAAGTCGCGAACCACCTGGTCTTCGAACAAGTGCTGCGTGCGCCGGTCGCCAAACGACTTGATCATGCCACAGTGTACCGCACCCCGGTTCGCGGTACGTGCTGCGCGTCAGCGTTGTTTGCGACTCATCGCTTCGGTCGGCTGACCCGTGGTTCCACGCATACCGCTCAACACGAGCGTTACGACAAACCGGTTCCACTCCACCACGAACGCCGGATCGCGCGCGTCGAAGCCGAGGCTGCGCGTGAAGCCGTCGGCGTGGGCCAGGGGAAACCAGCAGAGCGCCAGCAGCGCCAGGAGGATCTGCGGCGGCGAGGCGCCCGGAAACGCCGCCTCCGCGAAGGCCTCGCCCAGTTGGGACAGCGCCTCCTGCACCGCCGGCGTCTCCGCGGCCACCTCCTGCAGCACCGTCCCTCCGGCGACCGTCTCGCGCTCGATGAGGCGCACGAACGTGGGGCGCGCCACGAGAAAATCGATGAACGCGGCCACGACCGCCGCCAGCGTCTCGTCCGGCCCGCCCCCGGCCGCGATGGCGCGGCTCTGCGCCGCGACCAGCAAGGTCGCCTCCGCCGTCAGCACCCGCGCCAGCACGGCCCGGTAGAGCTGCTCCTTGGCCCCGAAGAAGTAGCGCGGCGTCCCCCGCGAGACGCCGGCCAGCCGCCCAATCTCCTCCAACGTCGCCGCCTCGTAGCCGCGCTCGGCGAAGAGGCGCTCCGCCGCGTCGAGGATCGCCTCCTGCGTGCGCGCCGCGTCGCGCGAGCGCGGCTCCGCCTCCCGCTCCGTCACGCCGCCCGCGCCAACGGCTCACGCAGGAAGCCGTCGATCAGCTCGGCCAGGAGGAGCGGCTGGTCTTCGGGAACGAAGGTGTACGAGTCGGGAACCGCCCGAATCGGCGCGTCCGGGAAGCGGGCCGCCAGCCGCGCCGCGAGGTCCATGGGGAACAACCGGTCTTCCGGGGCCCAGGTCAGCAGCACCGGCCTGGCGAACCCGCGCAGTCGCTCGCCGACCGCGGCCAGGTCGCGCCGTGAGGCGCCGCGGAGCACCTTCTCCAGGTCGCGCCGGACGGCGGGGTCGGTCATGACCGGGGTGAGATAGGCGT
Organism: uncultured Chloroflexota bacterium; assembly: GCA_937870845.1. Classification (GTDB taxonomy): domain Bacteria; phylum Chloroflexota; class Chloroflexia; order Thermomicrobiales; family UBA6265; genus JACCXM01. The sequence goes on along the minus strand of CALMZR010000150.1, from coordinate 3,914 downwards.
CGACCACCTCGCGCGGTGGCCGCCGCTTGACGAGCCACCCGAGCGTGAACGGCAGGAAATGCAGCGCCCGAAACCGCAACAGCGTGCCCATCAGCCCCACGAACCCCGGCATGCGCGCGCCCCAGACGATGTAGCGTAGCAGCAGCGGTGGGAAGACCTCGAAGGCGTCGCAGTTGGTCAGCACCAGGCGCCCGATCCGCTCCGGGTGGGCGGTGACGACGTACTGGCAGAGCGCGCCGCCGGTGTCGTTGCCGACGAGGATGACGTCGCGCAGATCGAGCGCGGCCAGGAACTCGTCCACCAGCCGCGCCAGCCCCGGGAAGGTCAGATCGGCGCCAGGTTTCATCGGCGCCGAGTGTCCACCCAGCGGCCAATCGGGGACGATGCAGCGGTAGCCCGCCGCGACCAGCGGCGGCGTGACCTTGCGCCACAGCAGCCCGTTGACCAGCGCCCCATGCACGAAGACGAGCGGCGGCCCCTCCCCCTCGTCGCGGTAGCGGATCACGCCCGCGCTCAGCTCCGCGCTCTTGTGCGGAAAGGGCAACCCTGGCTCGACGCGGGTCATCGAATGGCTCCTCTCGATCTCATCTCACTTGCTTGTTGTGCAGCAAGTTAGCTGGAAGGAGGGAGGACGTCAACCTCGGAGCCGGTCATTTCGTAGCGAACGTCACAATCGCACCGTTCTCCATTCGTCGCAACGGTGATGGCATCGACCGCCTCAGCGCGGGCCCTTGCCGATCAAGGACTTGGCGCAAAGGCACGGTCTGGCCCAGAAGCCGCGCTGGCTATTGGCCATCTCGGTAATCACCACCCGCAAATCCCATCCCGGATACGCCGTTGCGGCCGCGACCCCTCCCTCCCCGGCAACCCACTCGGGCAGCCGGCCAGCCTCCTCACCCGCGAGACCGCGCCCCGCGCGCCAGGGAATCGCCGTCTCAGCCAGACCCCGCGGTTCGGGCGCCGCGACGGGAACGGACGGCGCCGGCTGGGCCGCCTCGGAGACGTCGGCGTCGTGAACGGCGCGCCGCTCACGGGCGCGGAGGAGTGTCCCGGGCACGCGCGCGATGTCCTCGTAGGACTGGCGCTCCAGCTCGGCGCTCCGGAGCGCAGCGGCCGGGTGGTACATCGCGAACGCGAGCGCATCGCGGGCGCCGGTCGCGGGATCGACAGCCGTGGTCGTGCCGTGCACCTGCCCGATCCGAGCGCCGGGCATGAAGGTGGCCATCGAGAACCGGCCGAGGGTCACGACGACCGCGGGATCGAGCGCCTCGAGCTGCCGCCGAAGGTGTGGCGCGCAGGCGGCGATCTCGTCGGGCAGCGGATCCCGGTTGTCCGGCGGGCGGCACTTCACGACGTTGGTGATGAACACGTCCTCGCGCCGCCATCCGATGCTGGCCAGCAGCCTGACCAGCAGGTCGCCGGCGCGGCCCACGAACGGGCGCCCCTGCTGGTCCTCGTTGAAGCCCGGGCCCTCGCCCACGAAGATCACCTCGGTATCGGGGTTGCCCTCGCCGGGAACGGCGAGCGTGCGCGTCTCGTGGAGCCGGCACCGGGTGCAGGCGCGAACGTCGGACGCGATCTGCTCGAGCGCCGCCCGGCGCTCGGCGTCGATCACGCCCGCGGCCCGACCGGTACCGGGTCGACGGCCGCGGCTGCGGCCCGGACGCTGGCCTTGCGGACCCAGCCGCGCTCGACGAGGACCTCGGCCAGCTGGACGGCGTTCGTGGCCGCGCCCTTGCGCAGGTTGTCGGACACGATCCACATCGAGAGGCCGCGGCCGTCGGGGATCGAGGCGTCCCGGCGCACCCGCCCGACGTAGATGTCGTCGCTGCCGCCGGCCACGGTCGCGAGGGGGTACTCGTTGCGAGCCGGGTCATCCTGGACGACGACGCCGTCCACCTGCGCGAACAGCTCGCGCGCGCGCTCGGGAGTGATCGGTTCGCGCGTCTCGACGTGAACCGCCTCGCTGTGCGCGTAGAACACCGGGACGCGGACGGCCGTGCAGGCGACGCGCAGGTCGGGCAGATGGAGGATCTTGCGACTCTCGGCGACGACCTTCCACTCCTCCTTCGTCGAGCCGTCGTCCATGAACACGTCGATGTGCGGGAGCGCGTTGAATGCGATCGGGTGCGGGTAGACGTTGGCCTGCTTCGGCTCGCCGTTCGCGTGCGCCCGGATCTGCTGTTCGAGCTCGGTCACGGCCTTGTGGCCCGTGCCGCTGACGCTCTGGTACGTGTCCACGACGACTCGCTCCAGCCCGACGCTGTCCCGGAGAGCCATGAGCACCGGCACGAGCTGCATCGTGGAGCAGTTCGGGTTGGAGATGATCCCCTCGTGCCACTCGAGGTCGTCGGGGTTGACCTCGGAGACCACGAGCGGGATGTCCGGCTCGTAGCGCCACGCGCTCGAGTTGTCGATGACGGTGGCGCCGCGGGCGGCCGCCTCCGGCGCCAGCTCCTTCGAGCTCTCGCCGCCGGCCGAGAACAGCGCGATGTCCACGCCATCGAACGCGTTCGGGGTCGCCTTGCCGACCACGAGCTCGCGGCCGTCAGGGATTGCGAGGGTTCGTCCAGCCGAGCGCCCGGAGGCGAGCAGGCGCAGCTCGGCGATCGGGAAACGACGCTCCAGGAGGACCTGGATCATCGTCCGCCCGACCGCGCCGGTGGCGCCGACGACGGCGACGGTGAGGGGCTGACGGGAAGTTTCGGGCATGGTCCGACCTTGGCTCAAGGGTTCGTCGGGCACGCCCGGCAGGATACCACCACCGGTGGCCCGCCCTCCAAAGCGCCGAGACATGCGAACGAGGGCTCCGGGGAGCCCTCGTTCGCGGTCGCGAGACAGGTTCTACGGATTGAGTGCGAGGACGCCGAGGTTGTTCGCCTCGTTTGTCTCCGCAACGATATTGCCACCGTCCACCAGCGCGAGGAGGTATGACCCAGTCCGACCTGCCTCGCAGCCGATGTAGACATCGACCGAGGCTCCCGGCGCAAGCGTCGCGCCGGGGATCTGGCTGATCGACGTGCCGCACGCGGGGTCGTCGGTCCCTGCGTCGTACGACGTGTCGCTTGAATACCGCCCGTCGACCCCCACGAGGTAGACGTTCGCCGGCTGAGTACCGACATTGGCAATGGTTGCTGTCCATGGATTCGCGGTGTTCGCCTCCGGGACGCCGGGCGGCACCCCGAGGGCGATCGACACGACCATGAGATCAGGACCCTCGGCGGGATCGTTCACGAGCTCGCAGTCTGTGAACACGTCCGTGCCCGCATCACCGAAGCAGCTGTCAGTGCCGGCGCCGCCATCGATAGTGTCGTCGCCGGGGTTCCCGACAAGGATGTCGTCTCCTGCGAGACCCGAGATGGTGTCGTTGCCGTTTCCGCCGACGAGCGAGTTTGGCCCTGCGTTCACGAGTGCTCGCGGCCCACGGAGGTCGGTCAGGAACACGTCGATCGCGGCGAGCTCCCGGTCGCGACCGATGACGACGTCTGTCGTGGACGGGCCCCCCTTTGCGTATCCCTCCCCCAACCCGGACCAGGGATCCCACGGGAGGACAGCGCCCTCCGGAAGCGCGATGTCCGACTGATGACACCCCGCGGGTGCCCGCTGGTGCACGAACGCAACGCGGGCGCGATGAGCCGCGCCCGCCATGGATGCCGGAACCCCGGGCGTGGGCCCGGGGTTCCGTTGCTGCGCGGGGTGAGGCTGGGACCTCAGCCCGGCGTCGTGGCGAGGTGCCGCTGCATCGCCGCCTTGCGCGAGAGGTTGACGCGGCCCTGTCGGTCGATCTCGATGACCACGACCATGATCTCGTCGCCCACCGACACGACGTCCTCGACGGACGGCACGTGGTAGTCGGCGAGCTCGCCGATCCGGACGAGGCCCTCCTTGCCGGGCAGGATCTCGACGAACGCGCC
>CALMZR010000149.1 GCA_937870845.1 uncultured Chloroflexota bacterium | reverse complement strand
CCATCGACCGGCGTCGGCCATCGGAGGGGTCACCTATGTCTCCGCACACGTGTTACCTCTCTCTCCGGTCTGCACACGAAGGAGGAATCTCGGCGCCGCCGACACGCCGTCTTAGGGACGCCGAGATTCCTCGCTGACGCTCGGAATGACACAAGTTTGGCACGCTGCTGTAGCGCGCGAGCGCCTTGACCGCCGGCTCCAATTCCGTCAATCCGATGCCGCCCTCGGAGCGCCCGACGACGGCGCCTTCGCCGTCGATGAGGAAGAGCCACCGCTCATCCCATTCGGCCATGGCCGCCGGAGGGCCGTACTACCCACTTGGCGGTGCATCCGTCGGCCTCTCAGTCGAGCAACGCCGCCAGATTCGCGGCGATCTCCTGGGGCGTCGTTGTCGAGCGCGTGAACACCCGTTCCCGCCCTTCCGGGTCGATGAAGTAGATGCCGTCGGTGTGGCCCTCCCCGCCCCCGGCCGTAGGTGTGCCAACGCCTGCCGGCGTCGCCGAGTTCGTCCCCGGGTAGATGCCGTAGTCGCGCCACACCTGCTGCAGCGTCGCGGGGTCTCCTCGCAGCGCAAACCAGTTTGGGGTGTCCGTGAGGCGGTGAACGGCGGTGAATTCCCGCAGCGCTGCCCGCGTATCGCGCGCAGGGTCGAGCGTGACCGCGACGAGCGCGACGCGGTTCCGCGCCTCCTCCGGCAGGAGCTCGTTGGCGACGCGGAGATTCTCGGCGATGATCGGGCAGACGTCCGGGCAGTTGGTATAGATGAACGTCAACACCACGGCCTTGCCGCGAAAGCCGCTGAGGCGCACGGTCTGGCCGCGGTGGTCGGTGAGGGTGAAGTCCGGCGCCGGTGTCCGGCCCAAATCGGTCCCGATCAGGGCCGGCTCGCCGCCGCCGATCGCGCGGACGGCGAGCAGCATGGACGCGGCCAGGAGGATCCCGACCGCGGCTAGTGTCAGCGGGAGCGTCCGCGACCAACGGGGCCGCGTGATGCGACTCAGACGGCGATGCTCCTCAGGCGCGCGATCCGTCCCTCGCTCCGCCGACGCGGTCACAGGCTCGGCTCCTACTTCCTCCACGGCGCCATGCCGACGATCCCAACAATGTCGCGCAGGCACAGACCAAGGACCGTCAGCACCCCGACGGCGGCGAAAGGCGCGGCCTCGGCCATCAGGTCTGTGCTCTCGCGTCGGGTGGCGGCAAGCCGTCGCCAGTTCGCGGTCACGGAGCGGGCGTGGCGGACGCTGGCGCGTCTTCCATTCCTTCCATCCCCGCCATGCCTTGCATCCCCTCCATGTCCTCGCCGCCCATCATCCCCATCATCATGGACATCATCCGCATCATCTCCGTGCATTGCTCCATCATCCGGGTCATTTGCGCGGTCATCTCGGGATCGCCCTGCATCATGGCCGCGTCGTCGCCCATCGCAACTTCGGCCGTTTCCGGTGTCGACTCTTGGGCATGCAGCGATCCGCTCGTCGCCGCCATCATGGCGAGCGCGAGCAGTACGCCCACGAGCGCCGTCAATCGCGTGGTCATTTCCTGATCCTCCTTCGTCTGCATGGGAGCGCGGTAGCGCTCCAATCACTTCTGCTTCCGTTGCGCCCGAGCGCGCCGGCTACGCGGGGTAGGGGGCCGCCTGATCCGGGGCGTAGTCCGTCCGCGTCGTAATCGCCCCCGTGTCGACACGCACGCTGCCGCCGTCGGCCACCGTCACCCGCATCAGGTCCAGCGGCCGCGGCGCGGGTCCGCCGGTGCGCTCGCCCGCGTAGTTGTACATCGACCCGTGGCACGGGCACTGGTAGGCGTGCGGGCTCTCTGGCGGCCCCACCCAGGGCACCGTGCAGCCCAGGTGCGGACACTTCCACCACATCGCCAGCAGCCCGTCGGCGGTGTGCGCCAGATAAAAATGGCCCGCGGTGCTGCGGAACGGCGGCGCGTTGACGGCCGGCACGTCGGCGGCGCTCACCGTCAACTCGCCGCCGAAGGCGCCAGTTTTTCTCGGCCACAGCAGCCATCCGAACACCGCCCCGATCAGCGCCAGCACAGACCCAACCGCCCCCAGCATCGCGTTGCGCAGGAACCGGCGGCGGTCGGGTCGAACCGCGAAATCTCCCTGGCTGTAGTGGCGCCCAAGCAGCCCGAGCGCCGCCGCGGCAATCCAGCCGACGCCACATCCGACGACCAATCTGGCTGGCGCAGTCATGGCTCTCCACCTCCGTGACTCGATGCGGCCACTTGGCCATCACGCGGCTGGCCAGGCGGCTTACAGCGGCGTACCGACACCGATGCATGAGGCGCGCGGCTCGGGCGCGTCATTGCGGAAGCTCTGAATAAACTGCCCCAGTCGGCCGTCCTCAGCCGACTCGAGCAGAAGCTGGCGTCCCCAGGACGAGGCGACGACCGGCGCCGGGAGATCGTCGAACGGGCTGACGAGCACCTTGGCTTCGTTCTCCGCCAAACTCCGCAGCCGGTCGATTTGCTCTTGAGGCATATCCGGCTGGTACGTGATCCAGACGGCCCCGTGCTCCAGGGAGTGGACCGCGTTTTCGCTGCGGATCGGCGAGGAATAAGAGCCGCAGGTCTGCGGCACGGCATCGTGCTGGCCTCCAGCCGGAGGCGTCGGATCGTAGGCGACCGTTTGAGGCGTGTGCCCCTCGTCCACGGTGTACTCCCGCGTGCCCTCAGGAACCTGGTTGCGCTGCACCGAGGCGAACACCACGTAGCCGACGCCCGCGACGAGCAGCGCGGCCACGACCCCAACCCCGATGCGAGTCAGGAGCCATTGCCGCCGCTCCCGCGCGTAGGCCTGCTGGCGCTGTTCCCGCCGCTGCCGGATCATCTCCGGGCGCCGCGCGGCCCGCGAGGGCAGGATGTGCGACGGCAGGTCCTGCGGCCGCTCCGCGGGCTGGGAGCCACGGCTGCCTTGTGCTTGCCGTTCGGCCGACCGTTTGGCGTTCTTCGTGTTTGCCATGGCGCCTTTCTCGTGCGGTGAAGCGCGCTCCTACAGGAGCCAATAGACGACCGTGTCGTTGAGACCGACAACGATCAGGACGACGCCGGCCAACAGGCTGACGACCCGTTGCCCGCGCCCGATCGACCGGGCGTAGGGCGGGAGCGCCCCGCCCGCCACCGAGACCAGGCCCAGGATCGCCAGCAGCGGCAGCGCCGTGCCGAGCGCGAACAGAGCGGGGTAGACCACGCCATCCGGCCGGGTCAGGGCCAGCGGGATCAGCAGCCCGACGAAGAGCGCGAAGAGGGTGGGGCAAAACGCGAACCCAAAGGCGAGCCCCAACAGGAACGGCGTTCCCTCCGCGCGCCGGCGCGCGGCCTGACGCAAGCGGGCGGCAAGCCCGGCGCCCGGCGTCCACGACCAGCGCAGCACCCCGGCCATGGCCAGCCCCACGAGGATCATCAGCGGCCCCAGCGCCTTGCGCGCGGCGACGAAGACAGGGATGGACACCTCCGCCAGCCCCGCGCCCAGCGCCACCGCGAGCACGCCGATGGCGGAGTAGACGAGCGCCTTCCCCGCGAGGTACGCGAACGCGCCCTGCCACCGCGATCGTCCGGCATTCCGCCGCCCCAGGATGGCCAGCATGCCGACGCTCTGCGTCAGTTGGCACGGCGCGGCCGCGCCGATCACGCCGAGCAGGAGCGCGGTGATGAGCGGAATCCCGATCCGCGCGTCGAGCGCCTGAAACGCGGGCATGACGCCCGCGCTGAACGAGCTGGTGAAGACGTACCAGCGGAGGGCCGCGTCACGCAGGACGTCAAGCATCGGAGCCGCCTACGAAATCCAGGAGCAGAGGGGGCACATCATGCCCACGAGATCCGGGGACGCGGCAAGGTCGGCCACGGCCAGGGCGATGACGGCGAGCACACCGATGCTGGCAATGACGCTTCTCGTCGGAACCGCGGGCAAGACCGGGTTCCCGGCCAGGTGGGCGATGCGGGCTTCGGTCGCGCTCAACCCCGCGACCCCGGCGACCGGCGTTCCCGGACCTGTCAGCGCGCCGAGCAGGGCGCCAGCGAGCGCCCCACGCGACGTCACCGCCAGGGCGGCGCGATCGGCGGCGAGCTCAACCCGCGTCTCGAGGCGATGGCGCAGAACCGAGGCCACCGGGAACATGAATGCCGTCTCGGCCAAGACCTGGATCACCAGATAGCGCGCCGGATCCCGGTATCGCACATGATGGCGCTCGTGGGCCAGGACCGCGAGGAGCTCCTGATCGTCCAGACGCGACAGCAACTCAGCCGTGACGGCCACCCGTGGCCGGACCAACCCGTAGCAGCAGGCCATCACCCCCGGGTCATCGAGATAGGTGAGACGATCCTCCAGACCCAGGGCGCCAGCGGCGCGGACGAGCCGAGGCGGCAGCGGATCGGCCAGCCTGTCGAGGCGACGGTTGAAACGGAGCGTCCGGACGAGCGACCGCATGGCGACCGCGACACCACTGATGAGCGCCAAGCTAGCGAGGATGGACAAGAGGGCAACCGGGAGCGGTGGCAGATGGTAGGTCAGCAGCGCCAACACCGGGAACTGTTCGCACAAGTCCCGATACCGCTCGGCGAGCGGGACGAGCGGGGCCGGGACCGCCGCCAGCAGCCCGACCGCGCCAGCGGTGGCGGCCGCGATGACCCAGCCGCGCTCTGGCGGTCGATGGACCGCCTTACCGCCCCGCGTCACCGGCCGCCTCCCTTTCGCTCACGCACCAGCCGTTCGAGCTCGTCAAGATATGCCGGGTCTACTCGCTCGGCCGCGTTGACGAGATGCGCCAGCGCCTGCTGCCCAAAGTCCGCGACGAGCCCATTCGCCACGCTCGCGGCGATCCGCGACAAGAATGCCTCGCGGTCGGCCGCCGCGCGATAAACAAAGGCGCGTTGGGTAGTGCGCTCGCGGACCAAGAATCCCTTCTCCGCGAGGCGGTTCGTGACCGTCATGACGGTCTTGTAGTGCACGTCGGGACCGAGGGCCGCGCAGATGTCGTTGACCGTGGGCGCTTCGAGTCGCCACACGGCCTCCATGATGCGCGCCTGCAACTCCCCGAGCACGCGCGTCAGACCGCTTTTGTCGAGGTCGAAGCGATGGACGTCCACGTAGCGGTTCCTCCAGGGCGCTTGCACCTATGCCGACGGCACTTTATCCTACAGCGTGTAAGCAGTCAATGTGGCGCGGCCGCTGGAGCCGGCGCCCGGTCGCTGGGAGGAGATCGGATGTCCCGTCATGCTGGCCGCGTCGTCGTCTCTGGAGCGATCCTGGTGCTGCTCGTGCTCGGCGGTTTGGCGGTGCGAATCGTCTTGGCCGGCGGCCAGAGCGACGTGGCCCCCGGCGCCGCCGCGACGAGCCTGGCCGTCGATGCCGGAGACGGCAGCCTGCTCAAAGCCGCCGGCGGCCTCTTTCGCAGTGCCGATCGTGGGCAGAGTTGGCAACCGCTGTCCCTCCCCGAGGACGTCAATCCGGATCAGGTCCGTGAGGTCGCGACGACCACGGCGGCGCCGGATCGGCTCTTCGTCGCCGGTCCGGGCGCCGGCATCCTCCGCTCGGACGACCGCGGCGCAACGTGGCGAACGGTCAGCGACGGGTTGCCGAGCCAGGAGGTCGGCGCCCTCGCCGTCCACTCCTACTTGCCCGACACGCTCTACGCCTGGATCGCCGGGCGGGGGGCGTTCCGCACGGAAGACGGGGGGCAGCAGTGGACGCGTATGGACGAGGGGCCGACCGGGGACGATGCGCCCCTTGAGGTGCGCGCACTTGCCCACTCCACTTACGAAGGCAGCATGAACACCGGCTGGCTCTACGCCGCCACGCCGGACGGACCCTACCTCAGCATGGACTGCTTCTGAGGGTGGCGTCAGGTGGGCAGTTTGCCCGCCAACGCCGGGGCTACAGCCGTAGTGATCGATCCGAATGAGCCCGAACGCGTCTCTGCGGCCGACGACACCGCCTTCTACCGTTCCGACGACGCCGGCCAGACCTGGGTTGGGGCCAGCCAGGGTCTCCCTGACGACGGAATCGCGGCGCTCGCGCTCGATCCCCGGCAACCGCGACGACTCTATGCCGCGATGGCCGATGGGTCGCTGTACGTCAGCGAAGACGGGGGGGCCGCCTGGTCGCTCGCCGCGGAAGCGCGGGATGCGGCAGGGTAGCCGATGGCGGACGCCGGCGCTGCTGGGCGTGGGGATGGCCGCGGCCGCGCTCGTCGGGTGCGGACCTGACGCCGGACCTGGCATCGCTCCATCGCCGCCAGAGCCGGTGCCCAGCGTGAGCCCGCTGCCGACGCTCGACCCGGACGACGTCGCCCTTGGCCGCCAGGTCTATCTGCAAAACTGCGCCTCCTGCCACGGCGCGAACGCCCAGGGCGCGCCCAGCTGGACCCAACCGGACGCGCGGGGCAACCTGCCCCCGCCGCCGCATGACGACAGTGGCCACACCTGGCGCCACGGCGACGCGGAGCTGGCCGGGATCATCCGCAACGGGATGCGCGACGTCTTCAACAGGACCCCGGAGTTGACCATGCCGCCCTTCGAGGATCGGCTCAGCGACGAGGAGATCGTGGCCGTGATCGCCTACTTCAAGAGCCTCTGGTCCGATGAGCACCGCCGCTTCCAGGAGGAGCAAACCCAGCGCCCCGCCATGCCAATGGCGACGCCCGCTGGGGAGCGATGAACGCCCGCCACGGCGCCATCAGGCGCCCGACCGGGCACGAGACGAGCAGGGCAGCGACCCCGAAGGTTGGAGGCAAGAAGCAGTGGCATCGCCATCTGAGAGCCAGGGAGCGCCAGCACCAGGCACGAAACGAGCTCGGCGGCAGGAGCGCGCGCAGATCAAACAAGAGCGGTCGACAGCGGCCGCGGACCAGCAGCGACGGGACCGGCTCGCGCGCTGGGGGGCATTCGCCGTCGTGGCCCTCATCGCGGTCGGCGTCGGCGCCTGGTTTGCGGTGGGGCGGCTCGCCGACGATAGAGGCGCCCCGAACGGTTTGCCAGAACCCGACGGCGGGCCCCAAATTGCCCAAGACGTGGGCACCCTTGTCGGGCAGCCCGCGCCGTCCTTCACCCTTGCCGACGCGGAGGGCCGGTCCTACGCCGTGACGCCGGGTCAGGGCAGGCCCCTGGTGCTCGTCTCCCACATGGGGATCACCTGACAACTCTGCGTGGAGCAGCTCGGCGAGCTGCGGGAGGAAATGACCGCCTTGCGGGAGCGGGCGGATGTCTACGTCATCAACAGCGACACGCCCGAACAATCGCGGCAACTCAAACAGATCACCGGGATCGACGCGCCGGTGCTGCTCGACCGGAGCTTGGAGGTCGCGGGGCAGTATGACATGCTGCCTAAACCTGGCCAACCGATGGGGATGATGCAAGGCGTTGCCCAGATGGGCTTCGTCGTCGTCGATGGCGCGGGGATCATCCGTGTCCAACGCGTCGACGTCAACTTCGGCGACCATGCCGGTCAGATGCTTGAGATTCTGCGGCTCCTCGAGCAGGAAGCGACGTCCGGCCCCTCCACGGGGTAGGCGCGTGTGTGCTTCCGTTGCTTCTGGGCTCGCGAGGGCGCCTCGCACACGCGGGCGCCCCACCCCGCGCAATCGAGGGCCAGACCGGAACGGTCATCCCTGGCGCCGCCTCCTTATGCCACGAGCTGCTTGACGGCCGGCTCGAGCTCCGTCAACCCGATGCCGCCCTCGTAGCGCTCGACGACGTCGCCTTCGCCGTCGATCAGGAAGAGCCACGGCTCCGAAGGCAGATTCCATTCGGCCATGGCCGCGGCTGGCTTGGCGAAGTCCCGCTCGGGAAAGATCTCGACGTGGATGAAGTTGGCCGCCTCCCCGTACCGGCGCTGCAACTCCTGCACCGCCTCCAGGGAAGGGCCGCAGGTGCGACTGGAGCAGAGCGCGGGTGTGGCGAAGAGGACCACGGTCGGTTTGCCGTTCTGGAGCGCATCGTCCAACGACAGGGCGTGCATGGCGTCGACCGGGTCGGCGGTGCAGATCGCCGCCGCCTCTGCCGGCGTCGCGGCGACGAGCGTCTCGCTGGCGATGGCCGGCTCGCCCGGGCCGGGGACATCGGTGTCGGCCGCAACCGTGAAGTCCGCCTGGCCGGCGCGCCGGGTTCCGTCGGGGAGCGTGACGCGGGCGACGACGCCCCAGGCGCCGGGCGCGTCGAAGGTGGGGCGGGCGACGTAAACGCCGGTGATCTCCGAGCCGGTCCCGGCGTCCTCATGATCCGCGCCGTGATCCTCGGCCAGGCCATACGGCAGGAACGGGGCGGGCAGGGTTTCGGTGAGCGTGCCCTGGTTGCCGGCGAGCGTGAAAAAGAGGAGCTCGACCTGCTGCCCCTCGATGGGACCGGTCTGCATGTCCACCAGGCCGACGGCGAAACGCTCCTGCCCGACGACGTAAAGGGCGCCGGCGGGGAAGACCGCCAGCGGGGCGCCGGTCATGTCCGGAACCAGCGCCCGGGCAGCGGCGGCATCCTCCTGCCCAACCGCCGGCCGCGGCAACAGACCGGCCATGAGCGTGGCGGCGACGACCGCGGCCAGCGCCAGACACCGGCCGCGCCGAGCGCGCGCGCGTGGAAGACAGGTCATGGGCTGGAACCTCCTGCCGCACGGCCGCGGCGTCTCGGGAATCAGAAGACGAATTCCAGGGGCGTCCAGGGGGCCATGCCGACGATGCGGGCGAACATCTGCTGGTACAACCCGGAGATCATCAGCACGCCGACGCCGATCAGCACGGCGCCGCTGACCAGGTTGACGCGGCCGCTGATGCGCCGCAGAAAGCCGGTCATGCCGCCGAAGGCGCACGCGGTGGCGAGGAACGGCACGGCCAGCCCCGCCGCGTAGGCGACGAGCAACTGGCCGGACCGCACCGGGTCGGCCGCGCTCACCGCCAGGGTGAGGATCGCGCCCAACACGGGGCCGACGCACGGCATCCACCCGGCGGCGAACCCGACGCCGACCAGGAACGAGGAGGAAAGCCGTCCGCTCCCGGCCGCCGCGCCGGGAACGCTCAGCTGGTGGTATCCGCTGAGGAACGGCAGCTGGAGCAGGCCCAGGAGCTGCAGCCCCATCACCACCATGAAGGCGCCGCCGACCTTGACCATGAGGTCGCGATACGCCAGAAACACCCCGCCCAAGGCCCCCAGCGAGACGCCGAACAGCACGAAGATCGTGCCGAAACCGATCACGAAGGCCACGGCGTGGATCAGCACCGTGCGCCGCTCCGGCTCGTGCCCCGCGCCGCCGACGCCGGCCAGGTGCGCCAGGTAGAGCGGCACGAGGGGCAGCACGCAGGGCGAGGAGATCGACAACGCGCCGGCTACGAACGCCGCGAGCAGGCCTACTGTCATGGCGCCGCCTCCTGGCCCGCTTCCAAAGCGCGGAGGGCGGACTTGGCGCCGTCAAGCGGGGCGGCGGCTCTGGTCATCGCTACTCCGGCGGGTACGGCGTCGGCGTCGCACGGTCGATAACGTCCGCGTAGCGGCGGTCGATCTCGGCTCGGATCGCCCGCGGCGCCAGCCCTTGGTCGAGCATCTCGATCACGGCACGCGTGACCCCCAGGCAGACGTCTCACGTCGGCGCCATGGAATCGAAGACGACGGAGCCGTCGGGGTTGACCGCCTCGACGTAGCAGTCGCGGTTGCTGCGGTGGCCGTCCTCCCACTGGCAGCCGCAGAAGCAGGGCATGTAACGCATCAGGGGGCCGTTGAGGATCTGAAACTCGTAGAGGCGCTTGACTTCGGGGCCGAACTGGGCCATCCAATCAGGCCACACCACCTTCGCCAAATCCCCGTTCGGCTCGTCGGCTGGCTCGAACTCGGCGAACCGGTTCGCGAAGTCCGGGAGATCGGCGCCTGAGCTGCCAGTCTCGGGGCGTGGGAGGCTGCCGAGCTGCGCGCCGCCGCACGCGGTCAACGCCACGCCCGCGGCGCCGACCGAGAAGGCGCCGAGGAAGCGCCGGCGCGAGGCTGGCGTCAGTCGATGGTTCATTGGGGCGGCGCCGGTTCGGTCCCTCTTCATCGCTCGCCTCGCGATTGCCGCAGCAGGCGCGCCGAGTTGGCCATGATGCCCAGGTCGGGCAGCGACTGCGCCGCGGCGGCCAGGATCGGCGGCAGGAGGCCCATCGCGGCCAGGGCGATGCCGACGACATTGTAGACCGCCGTGAAGCCGAGGTTGCCCTTGACGACGCGCATCGTGCGCCTGGCGATGCGGAAGAGGTCCGGCACGAGCAGCCAGTCCTCGCGCATCAGGGCGACGTGGGCCGCTTCCAGGGCGACGTCGGTCCCGCCGGCGCCCATCGCCACGCCGACGTCGGCCTGGGCCAGCGCCGGGGCGTCGTTGACCCCGTCGCCGACCATGACCACGGTGTGTCCCTGCGCCTGGTACGCCTTGACGATGGCGATCTTGTCTTCCGGCAGCAGGTTGGCCCTGTACTCCACGCCCAGAGTCTTGGCCAGGGCCGCGGCCGTGCGCTCGTCGTCCCCGGTGAGCAGCTCGATGCGCCGGATGCCGAGCGCCCGCACCTGGGCGAGCGCGGCAGGGACTTCGGGGCGGACGGTGTCGGCCGCTTCGATGGCGCCGATCAGCTCGTCGTCGCGAGCCACGAACAGCAGCGTCCTGCCCTCGGCTTCGCGCCGCGCGATCGGCTCGGCCCCGATTGCGGCCGGGACGAGCCGCCGATTGCCGACGGCGATCGTGTGGCCATCGAGACGGGCGCGCACGCCGTGGCCGGGGATCGCTTCGAACGCGCTCGGGACCGCGAGGGGCAGCCCCCGCGAGGCCGCGGCCTCGCGCACCGCGCCGGCCAGGGGATGTTCCGAGTCGCGCTCGACGGAGGCGGTGAGACCGAGCAATTCGTCGGCCGACAGGCCGTTGAGGGGGATGACGTCGGTGATCCGCGGCTTCCCGAGCGTCAGCGTGCCGGTCTTGTCGACGAGGAGCACGTCGGCGCGGGCCAGAGTCTCGATGTACTTGCCGCCCTTGATGAGCAGCCCCCGCTTGGCCGCGGCGCCGATGGAGGCGAGCATGGCGATCGGGGTCGCCAGCGCCAGCGAGCAGGAGCAGGCCACGACCAGCACCGCCGCGGTGGCCAGCGGGTTGCGGGAGACCACGAAGGTGACGACGCCGACCGCGACGACCAGCGGAAGGAAATAGCCGGAGAAGCGGTCGGCCAGCCGTTGCACGTCGGCGCGGTTCGCCTCGGCCCCTTCGACCAGGGCGATCACGCGGCCGAACGTGGTGTCTTTGCCGACCCTCGTCACGCGTACGCGCAGGCTGCCCAGCGTCGCCTGCGTCGCGGCGTAGACGGCCGTGCCGGGACCGGCCTCGACCGGCATCGCCTCGCCGGTGATCGCCGCCTGATTGACGGTGGCCTGGCCGGCGACGACCTCGCCGTCGACCGGGATCGTCTCGCCCGGCCGCACCACCACGATTTCGCCGACGCGGACCTCGGCGATCGGGAGTTCGACCTCGGCCCCATCCCGCTCGACCCGCGCGGTCTGCGGCGCGAGGGC
The DNA here is from genome assembly GCA_937870845.1 of uncultured Chloroflexota bacterium. Taxonomy (GTDB): domain Bacteria; phylum Chloroflexota; class Chloroflexia; order Thermomicrobiales; family UBA6265; genus JACCXM01. The sequence continues at coordinate 3,482 of CALMZR010000149.1, read as the reverse complement.
CATCAGATCCTTGACCGCGCGGCGGCCGCGCTCGGTAGTGAAGCGCTCGGCGTAGTCGCCAACGCGCATGAAGAAGACGACGACGGCCGCGGTGGCCCACTGCCCAACGGCGAGGGCGGCGAGGACGCCGATGGTCATGACGGTGTGGGAGATGACCTGGCGCCGCATCGTCGCGTTGACGACGTTGCGGAAGACCGGGTAGCCGAACGCGAGAACGACAAGGACGCCGATGGGGAAGGGCACGCGCTCCGTAAGCGCTTCGAAGAGCCCCAGCCACTCGCCGACCACGACGATGAAGAGAACGGCGCCGAAGACGACTCCCAGGAACCCGAACACGGCGCGGGCGAAGCCGCGCTCGCCCGCTTCGGCAGCCGCGGACTCGCCGGCCGCGACCGGCTCGGGGACGCGGTAGCCGGCGCCCTCGACCGCGCGCGTCAGCGCGGGCAGATCGACGGCGGCGGGGTCGAGGCGGACGATGGCCTTCTCGGAGGCGAGGAGGACATCGGCCGACCGCACCCCTGGCACGCCGACGAGGGCATCGCGCACCGACCTCGTGCAGCCGGCGCAATCCATGCCGGCGACGGGAATCTCGACCACGCGGTCGGCGACGGGATCAGAAGCGGTTGTCATCAGCCCCTCCCATCTGGTCCTGCCGCCGGCACGCCGCGACGCGCGGCGCCACGTCGGCCAGCACGTCCTCGACGTCGCGCAGGATCTCGGCCATGCGCGGGTCGGCAATGGCGTAGTGGACGAAGCGGCCCTCCTGCCGGGACGACACGAGCCCGCAGCCCTTGAGGCAGGCCAGATGGGCCGAGGTGTTCGGTTGGGAGAGACCGGTGGCGACGACGAGCTCGGAGACTGTGCGCTCACCATCGCCAAGCGCCTCCAGGATCGCCAGGCGCGACGGGTCGGCCAACCCGCGAAACAGCTTGGCCTTGAGACTCAGGGAGAGATCGGTCACTGCGCCCACGGCATTCTCCGGCAGCGTTCGGCGAAAACGTATAACCACATCTTTATACGATATGGCAATGCCCTGACGCCAGGTCTGCGGAGGGGCGCGAACCGCGCGCGGCGCGGCCGGGACTTACCCGGACGCGGGCGTGGCCCCGGGCATGGCGCCGCTGGCGAGTCCTTCGCCAAGCATGACGGTGACGCTGGTGGCGCCGCCCACCTCGGACCGCAGCAGCGCCACGCCCGCGTCTGCGGAATCGCCCTGGGGAGAGAGCCAGACCGCCAGCTCGTCCCCCGGCATGGCCATGCCCGGCATCTGCATCATCATCGCGCCGCCGACGTTGCCGCAGACAAGCATGCGGTCCATGGCCTCGTCGCTTTCGTAGACGGCGATGGCGTGCGGGATGTCGGTCAGGTCGGCCATCGCGGCCTCGAGGCTCGTCGTGCCGAGGGCGATCGGAACTGCGTCTTCCGCGCCGACCGCCTCGGGCGCCGGGATCGGCGACCCCTCGAGGCTGATTGCTGCACCGACGCCGGTCAGTTGGTGGACGACCCGCCCCAGCGCGTCGCACGTTCCTTCGTGGATGCGAGCCGGGCGTCCGTCGGCCTCGTGGGCGACTGCCGCCTGGGGAGCGGCGAGCGTGCCAGCGACGAGGCCCGCGATCAACAGTGTCAAGACGGCGGGCAGCGGCGAGCCCTGCCGGTGTTGCGAAGTCATGGTCTCTCCTCGGGCCCCGCATGACCGACGCGTGGCGGGGCCGTGACGAACCGTAGTCAAAACTCAGCGCCAGACCCGAGGCGGGGGCGGTTCCGGCGCCAGGGCTATCGCGTCCGGGGCAAGCGGCGTGCTCGCGAGCGGCGCAATGTGCGTGATGGGCGGACCCACGGTCGAGACCGCGCGGCTCAAAGCGATGGTGTAGGGGTGATCCGCCAAGATCGACCGGACCGGCGCGGGCGTGCTTCGCTCGGGGACGGATGAGCGCACCGAGCTCGCCGGTACGGGGAGCGTTCGTTGCATTGGCGGCGCTGGCGCCGTCGTGCCATCCAGGGCTTCGTCGCCGTGCGACGTCATGGATCCCGCGCCGTGCCCCACACGCTCGGCGTGCCGATGGTGGGTTTCGGCCGCGGCCGCGGCGACGGAAGGCGAACCCGCGGCGACGAAGATCGAGTGCAGCCCCTTCGTGCACTGCACCAGGATGAGGAGGAGCCCCAGCGCAAGCAGGGCGAGGACGGGGATTGGTCTTCCGCCAAGGCACGGCATGGGGGCATCGTAGCACGCCCCCCGACGTTGGCAGGCCGGAGCCGCCGGGTGAGCGAAGGCGCCAAAGCGTGCTCGTCAACCCGTCGGCGACCCTGGCCGCGGCCGATGGTGTTCCCGATTTGGCACGGGGCCGGCCAAGCGGGCGACTGCTTCGGGAGGGGGCGCCCCCTATCGTGGGGTCACCGAAGCCAACGGGCAGCGAGAACGACGGCAGACGATGGGAGGATACGGCGATGATCGGAGAGCAGCGGCGGCGGCGGATCGGTTTGGGCACGCTCGCGGTGGCGCTGGCGGTGCTGGTGGTGATGGGCGGCGCCCTGGGCGCGGGCGCGGTGGACAAGACCCGGTACCCGGGGTACCAGGGACCGGATCTCGCGGCCAACTGCGACGCGCTCGACGAGTGGGAGATCGACACCGCCACGTACCCCGAATGCGGCCCCGGCGGCGACGAGAACTCCGAAGAGTGCAGCGCGCAGAACGTCGAGGGGTGCGTGTTCGATCCGCTGCCGGGGTGGCAAGTAGCTGGTGGCCCCGCGGCCGGGAGCAGCCATTCCAGCGCCCGCAGCTTGTTGCCGCCGAACGCTGCGCCGTTCCGGTCGTCCCGCTTGACCAGCAGCGTCTCCAGGCCGAGCGCGGCCGCCAGCGCCGGATGCGACTCGAGCGGCGCGGGGAATGTGCCGAGGGGACGGCGCGGCGGCGGATCACGGAGCAGCTCGAGCAGCGGCAGGGTCATGGGATCGCGGGCCCGGGAGCGGGTTGGGGATCGTGCATGATAGACTAGATTCCCGCTCACCCGGAACCCGGTACGAGGAGTCCCATGAAGCCCGCGACCGATTACATCCGCCACGCCGCCCGGCTGGCGCGCAAGATTCAGCTGGACGCCGCCATGGGCGGCAAGCCCGAACCCGATGCCGAGTTCTACAAGACCCTCTCCAAGGCGCTCGACGAGATCGCCGCGGGCCTGGAACTGGTGAGCGCCCGTGAGTGAGCGGGCAGCCGACGGGCACCTCTATCTCGACTCGCAGGAGGCGTTCGACCGCTTTGCCGCCGGCCTCGAGGATGAGCCGCTGCTCGCGGTGGACACCGAGGCGGCGAGCTTCCACCGGTATCGCGACCGGATCTACCTGATCCAGCTCTCCACCCGGGACACGACGGCGATCATCGATCCGCTGGCGGTCCCCGAGCTCGCCGCCCGGGGCCGGCTGCTGGCCGATCCAGCGGTGGAGACGCTGTTCCATGACGCCGATTACGATCTCCGCATCCTGCACGG
>CALMZR010000148.1 GCA_937870845.1 uncultured Chloroflexota bacterium | reverse complement strand
CGCCCGACGCCGCGCGACTGGCCGCGCTCGAGCTGTCGAGCGGCCAGGCCGCGCGCGCCCATGCCGAGGTCGACGCCCAGCTCTCCGCGTTGAGCGACGAGGTGCCCGCGCTCGACGCGGCGCGGCGCGGCCACCAGGAGGCCGCCAACCGCGACTTTACCGCCAGGTGCGCCTGGTTGATTGACCACCGAACAGCCGCGACATGACCGCTTCTCCTCAAGTCAACTCAGCGTCAGTATTTTGTGCTTATGCTCGGGAGGACGAAGCGTATCTCGGCGAGCTGCGAGTACACCTCTCGATGTTGATCAAGCGGCAGCAGAAGATCGCCTTCTGGTACGACCGCCTCATCAACGCAGGCAGTGAGTGGGAACCGGAGATTGATCACCACATCGAATCGGCCGACATCAACCTCTTGCTCGTGAGTCCGAACTTCATAAATTCGGATTATTGCTACGGCAAAGAGCTCAAGGTCGCGCTTCGCCGCCACGAAGCGAGGAAGGCACGAGTTGTCCCGATCATTCTGAGGCCTTGCGAATGGAAACAGACCGACCTCGCCAAGATTCAAGCTCTTCCTCGTGATGGTCAGCCGGTAAGCCGTTGGCCTGACCCCGACGATGCTTGGTACGACGTCACGCAGGGCATTCGTCGCGTAGTCGAATCCCTAGTCGGCGGCGAACCGTGGCAGGACGTTGCGCTGCTATCCGACGCGCCGCCCACCGGCCAGCCCCGCGGCTGGGAACAAGAGCGACAACGCAAGGCGTGCCTCGTCATGACCCACCTGGGGCCGATTCAAGCGGACACCCTCGGCTTTGTGGGCGTCGGCACCCAATTCCGCAACGAAGGCGATTTCCCAGCCCGTGATCTCAAGATCACCAAAGACCTCGGCAACGGATTCGAGGCCGAGCCAGCGGGGGCCGCGGTTGACGAGGTCCGCCCGGGAGAGACGACAAGAAAGGGCATCGGGTTTCGCGTCCCGGGCCCGGTCAAGGACGAGACCAATTCGTGGGCGCCTGGGCAGAAGCAGGATGTGCGCTTAAAGGCGACGTTCCGTGACGGCCTCGGCCGAAGGGACGAGGCCGTCTTCACGATCCGCATGGTCAACGATTCCGGCCTCTGGAAGCCCGTCGAAGATCGCAGTGAGGCGAGACTCTCGCCGATCTGCCGGTTTGCCCGCCCAGAGGCGCTTTAATGCCCCGCGGCACGATTTCCCGGTTTGCTACTACGGTTCTGGGCAAGCGGAGCATGAGCCGCTTCACGAAAGATCCCGTGCGCCTGGTGCTGCGAAACTGCTTCTACGTCGGCGAGTTGCCGGACGGCAACGGCGGATGGGTGCCCGGCAAGCACGAGGCGTTGACCGGCCCGGCCACCTTCGACGCCGTCCAGACGGCGCGGGAGCGCAACACGCGGAAGCCCTACCGCGTCTCCGAGGTGCGCATCCCTTGGGCGCTCTCGGGCGTCGGTGTCTGCGTCTGCGGGGCGAGCATGGTGGTCAACGGGCGTCCGAGCAGGCGGCGGAGCCTGCGCTGCGCCGGTCGCATTCAGGGCCGGTCCTGCAAGCAGCCGTCATTCTACGAGGACGTGCTCAACGAGCAAGTGACGCGCGACATCCTCGCCAAGTTCGCTGTTGGCTACGAGGAGCAGGAGCGGTTGGTGGCGGCGTAGCTGCGGGCTCAGGGGCAGGCAGGGGACGGGAAGGCTCAACGCGCCCGCGTGGAGCGCAGATTGGCCCGGTTGAAAGAGGTGTACCTCATGGGCGACATGGAGCCCGAGGAATACCACCGGCGGAGGGCCGAACTGCTGGTTGAGCGGGAAGCCTTGCCCATTGACGTCATCACTGGCGCGGATGTTGGGCGTCGGTTGCTGGCGTTTTTGGCCGATCTGCCGTCGGCGTGGGAGACAGCCGCGCCCGAGGAGCGGAACCGGATGGCCCGGCAACTCTTCGCCGAAGCCATCATCGAAAACAGAACGGTCGTGGCGGTGAAGCCAGGACCGGAGCTGCTGCCCTTCTTCGAGACTGTCAACTGGTGCATCGGCGGAAGCGACGGGATTCGAACCCGCGATCTCAGCCTTGACAGGGCTGCATGTTAGGCCACTACACCACGCCTCCAGTACGTGTCAGGATACCAACTTTGGCGCTGTGCTGTCAACGAAAGCGCCGCCAGCGCCGCCAGCCGACGTCCGCGGAGGCGGCGAACGGCTCGTCACCGGCGCCCCGCAGATCATTGGCATCTTTGGCATCTTCGGCATCTTCGCCGCCTCAGACGTCATTGGCGACCGTGGCCGTGCCCTGCGCGTCCCTCACAGCCGGACTTCGCGCCACTCACCGCGGCACGGGTTGCCGCTGCACGCCCACAGTGCGCGCTCCGTCACGTCAATGACGACGCTGCCGATCGTGCCGTAGTCGAGATCGGACTCCGGGGCGTGGTGCTTGCAGACAGAGCGCGGGTAGTTGGCGTGGTCGGCCATGACGGAGCGGAGGGAGCAGGCGTCGAGGCTACCCCAGTCCCGTTCGACCAGGGTTTCCACCCGGGTCTGTCGCAATCGCGAGTTGAGGAGATCCTCGTCCCGGTCGAGGTCGGTCATTCCCGGCAGGGTGAAATGGTTGGCGTGGGCCAGGAAATGGTTGCCGCCCGGGCGCATGGCCCAGCGGGAGCCGGAGACCTCCACGTCGTAGAGGTCGCCGTCGGCGGTGGCGAAGAGGTGGTTGTTGCCGAAGGCGCGGCGAGGGTCGGTGACCGCGCGGATCGCCCCTTCGATCGTGCATTGGGCGAGGGCGCGGCGGTAGAGGAGGAGCTTGGGGATGCCGGGTCTGGCGTCGCGGGCATAAAGCGCGTTGCCGACGGAGCCGAGACCGGCGGCGTTGACGCCCTGGTGCAGCAGCAGGCCGGCATAGGTGAAGGCGATGAAGGCCGGCGCGTCGTCGGGCTCCGCCTTGATGACGTACGTCAGATCGCCCCAGCCGGCGGTGGCGTCCTCGTTGTGGGCCAGCAGCACGTGGCCGTCGCGCGTGCCGGCTTCCGTGATGCCGACGACGGTGCAGGCGAACCGGCCTACGGACTGTGTCAGCTCCGCCCCGGCGTTGAGGACGAAAAGCGTCTCGAACGAAACTCCTGACCCCTCGGCCATCCCCCGCAGATCTTCGATGACATCCGGCGCGGCCTCCTCGGTGATGCGCAGGTACGGGCCGACGTTCGCCATCACCTCCGCCGGATCGACGCCGCCCAGCTCCGCCCGCGTCGACGCCGCCGCGACGTGCAACTGCTCGCGCACCGCCCGCCCGACATCGAACCCGATGTCGCGCCAGGACCCGCCGGTCTCGATGAGCGGGATCATCCCGCGTCGACAAGCCCCTCTCCCTTCGCAAAGGGAGAGGGGTTGGGGTGAGGGTTGCACGGCGAGCGGCTTTCCAGGATCACCTCAGCTCCGCCCTCGCGGATCGAGCGCATCCCGCAATCCGTCTCCCACGAAGTTAATCGCCAGCACGGCGATTGTCAGCGTCAACCCCGGCGCGATCGCCAGCAGCGGCACGGTGAGGTAGTTCGTGCGCGCCGCGTTCAGCATGTTGCCCCAGGTGGGCGTCCCGGCGGGGACGCCGAAGCCGAGGAAAGAGAGCGCCGCCTCGGCCAGCATGGCGTAGGCGATCGTCAGCGTGGCCGAGACGATGATCGCGGCCCCCACGTTCGGCAGGAGGTGGCGCCACATCAGGCGCCCGTCCGGCACGCCGATGGAGCGCGCTGCCTCGATGAAGTCGCGCCGCTTGAGCGACAGAAACTCGCCGCGGATCACGCGCGCCAGCCACATCCAGTTGAACAAGCCGAGGAAGAGGATGACGGTGAAGACCGAGCTGCCCTGGATCGAAAAGAAGATCAGCAACAGGAAGATGGCCGGGAAGGCGAGGATGACGTCGACAAAGCGCATCAGGAGCGAGTCGATCCACTTGCCGTAGTAGCCGGAGACGGCGCCCACGATGATGCCGATGACCGTCGCAATCGCCGCCGTGCCCACCCCAACCAGCAAGGAGACGCGCGCCCCATAAATGAGCCGGCTCAGTTCGTCGCGTCCGAGCTCGTCGGTGCCCAGCCAGTGCTCGGCCGAGGGGGGCGCGGTGATGCTGAACAGGTCGATCTCGTTTTCGCCGTAGGGGGCGAGCGCGTCGGCGAAGACCGCGGCCAACGTCATCAGGACGATCATCACCAACCCGATGATGGCCAGCCTGGAGCGGCGAAACCGGGCCAGGGCGATCTGGCCGGGGCTGCGCGGCGGCCGGCTGGTGAGGTCGGCGGCGAGCGTGGTCGCGCCGCCTTCGGTGGCTTCGCGCTCGGCCGCCGGCGCCGCCGTCCTCGCCTCGATCGTGGCATCGGCGCTCATGGCGCGCTTTCTCCCGCCTCCCGCCTGCCGTCTCCCGCCCGCGACCCGCTCATCCGTAGCTGATCCGGGGGTCGAAGACGCCGTAGAGGATGTCGGCGATGAGGTTGCCGGCGACGATGAAGACCGCGCCCAGCATCAGGATGCCCATCAGCACCGGGTAGTCGCGCACGGTCAGCGCGTCGTAGAAGAGGCGGCCCATGCCCGGCCAGGAGAACACGGTCTCGGTCAGCACGGCCCCGGTGAGGTAGAGGGGGACGTCGATGCCGACGACGGTGACGAACGGGATGAGGGCGTTGCGCAGGACGTGGCCGAGCATCATCTTCCGCTCGGCCAGGCCCTTGGCGCGGGCGGTGCGCACGTAGTCCTGCCCCAATGATTCGATGGTCGAGGAGCGGACGTAGCGGCTCCAGCCGGCGATGCTGCCGATGGCGATGGTGAAGGCGGGCAGCGCCAGGTGACGCAGTAGGTCTCCGATGCCGCCGCCGGTGGCCGAGTACATGCCAGCCGAGGGGAGCCACCCCAGCCGCACGGCGAACAGGATCTGCAGCATCAGCCCGAACCAGAAGACCGGCATCGCCAGGCCGAAGTAGCTGACGAAGGAGACGACGTTGTCGAAGAACCCGTACGGCTTCTGCGCCGCCAGGATGCCAAAGGTGAGCGCGGCGACGAGGGAGATGAGCATCCCGGTCCCCATCAGCAGCAGGGTGTTCGGCACGGTGTCCCAGATCACCGCGGAGACGGGCCGATACTGCGTGTAGGAGATGCCTAGGTCGCCCGTGGCCAGGTTGCCCAGCCACGTAAAGAGTTGCTCGTGGGTTGGCCGGTCGAGCCCCATGTTGCGGCGTATGGCGTCGAGCTGCTCCTGGGACATGCGGGCGTTGCGGGCGAAGAGGGCGTCCGGCCCGCCCGGCGCCAGTTGCATGAAGATAAAGGAGAGGATGGCCACCCCGAGCAGGAGGGGGACGGCCCCGAGCAGGCGGCGGATGAGAAAGCGGGTCATGGCGTGAAGCCCCGATCGAACCCGGAGGGGCACGGCATGCCGGGCCCAACGCCCCGCTCCCTGCGCGCAGGGAGCGGGGCCGGGGCGAGGGTTACTGGGTGAGATACCACTCGTTGGCGTTCCAGAGGAGGTAGTTGAAGGGGCTCGGCCAAAACCCGCCCAGGTTCGCGATGGCCGCCGGGAACGCCTTTTCCCAGTAGATGAAAATGACCGGCACTTCTTCGTGCAGCAGCTCCTGGATCTGATCGAAGACCGCCTTGCGCTCCTCCTGCACCGGGGTGGCGTCGGCGGCGTCGGTCAGCTCGTCGATCTTGTCCTGGAAGCTGTACTCGTGGAAGTAGGCGGGCAGGTTGCCGCCGGAGCCGGTCGGGGAGTCCGGGATCTCTTCCGAGTGCCAGTAGAACCGGTCGGTCGGGTCGTTGCCGTTGAACCAGGAGTAGAGGCAGCCGGTCATGCGCTCGGTGAACTGGTAGCCCTCCGGGCCCCAGATGGTGGAGATATCCTGATTCAGCACGGTGGTCTTGACGCCGATGCTGTTCCAGCTCTGGGCGACGATCTGGCAGACGCGCTCGCTCTCGACGTTGCCGGAGACGAACCAGAGCTCGATGTCGAGCGGCTTCACCTCGCCGTCGCCGACGTTCGGGTCGTCGGTGGGGACCCGGCCTTCATACACGCCGTCCGAGCCAGGGGTGAGGCCCGCCTCGGCCAGCAGAGCCTTGGCCTGCTCCAGATCGTAGGGCCTGGGTTCGATGTTCGGGTTGTACGCCCACGTGCCCGGCGCCTGGTCGGCGACGCTGACCAGCGCGCGGCCCTCCAGCAGCCGGTCGACGATGTCCTGCGTTGGCGTGGCGAAGTCGAGCGCCTGGCGGACCTTGGTCATGCGCAGGTGGTCCCACTGCTTGAGGTCGATGTGGGCCCACGATTGGGTGGCGTGCTCGAGCACGTTCAGCCCTGGGATATCGAGCGCCTCCTCGACGCGGATGGCCGTCAGGGCGCTGGCGCTGGCCACCACTTGGATCTCGCCGGTGCGCAGTTGCACCAGCATCGTGTTGTCGTCCGGCACGATGCGGTAGATGATGCGGTCGAGATTGGCCGGCTCGCCCCAGTAGTTCTCGAACTTCTCGACGACGATCTGCTGGTCCGGCTGCCACTCGACGAACTGGAACGGGCCGGTGCCGATCGGAGCCCGCCCGAACTCCTGCTTGAACGGGTCGATGCCGGCTTCGATGGCGCTGCGCGGCGAAATGCGCTCGACGCCGCAGTACGACATGAAGGGGGCGAAGACCTCGCCCGTCGTCATGGTGAGCTGGTTGCCGTCGACGGTGATGTCTTCAATCTTGTCCCAGCCGTTCTGGTTGAACGCGCCGAAGTCGGGGTTCATGATGATTTCCCACACGGCGACGACATCTTCGCCGCTGAAGGCGTCGCCGTTGTGGAACTGCACGCCTTCGCGGAGCTGGAAGGTGTAGCTGAGCCCGTCGTCGGAGATCTCGAACGACTCGGCCAGACGCGGGATGAGCTGCTGGTTGCTGTCGTAGGTCATCAGCCCGTCCATGATGCCGTAGTAAACATCGGCAGCGGTCACGGTCTGGCTGACGTAGGGGTGCAGGGTATCCGGCTCCTGGTTGGTGCCGGCGGTGATCGTCCCGCCAGTTTGCGCTTCGCCCTCGGGGGCCGTCGGGGCTTCGGCGGAGGCGGGACCGCCGTCCTGGGCGAGGCGGCGCAGGGCGTTGGCGCGGCCGGGTGAGGCGGCGCCGCGGACCATGTCGGAGGTGGCGTGCAGCATCACCCCGACGACGGGGGCGGCGATGCCGATGGCGGCGGCGCGGCGGATGAGGCCGCGGCGGCTGATGGCGCCGTCGATGCGGGCCTGGATCAGGCCGTTGACGGTCTCGAGGTCGGGGCCGTTCTCGCCGTAGCGGTCGGGACGGGGGATCAGGTCGACCATCGCGTGTGTCTCCTTCTGCCGATTGCCGTTCGCCGGTGCGTCGCCGCGGGGCTGGATCCGCACCGGACCGAAGCCGGTTTGCCGCCGGACGCCATCCGGCGGAGCTGTGGATGGTGTGCAGTGTCGCACACGAACTCGTGTACGGCACCCAGTCCGTGTCTTTCTGAGCGCCAGCGGAGAATCTCAGCCCCTCGGAACGATCTTGCCATGGGGCCGAGATGCTTTACTCCGTTCAGCATGGCACAGGCGCGTCGCGACTCAGTCCGGCAGCGTGGCGACCAGTTCGCTCAGGACGTCGTCCGCGGTCACGCCCGACGATTCGGCGTCGAAGTTGAGGATCAGGCGGTGGCGCAGGGCGGGGGCCGCGACGGCGCGCACGTCGTCGTAGGCGACGTTGAGGCGGCCTTCCATCAGCGCCCGGATCTTGGAGCCGAGGACGATGGCCTGTGCGCCGCGGGGGCTGACGCCGTAGCGGACGTAGCGGCGCACGACCTCGGGCGGAGCCTCGGATTCCGGATGGGTGGCCAGGGTCAGGCGCACGACGTACTCGGTGACGGCACTTGAGATGGGCACCTCGCGCGCCAGCAGGCCCATCTGGCGGATGGTTGGGCCGTCGGCGACCTTTGCCGCGGCGGGCGGGGCCGGGGCGGTGGTGCGGCGCACGATCTCGGTGAGATCCTCGGCGTCGGGGTAGGGGACGACGAGCTTGAAAAAGAAGCGGTCGAGCTGGGCCTCGGGGAGGGGGTAGGTGCCCTCCATCTCCAGCGGGTTCTGCGTCGCCAGGACGAAGAAGGGCTCTTCGAGGCGGTGCATCCGGCTGGCGACGGTGACGGTGCGCTCCGCCATCGCTTCCAGCAGCGCCGACTGCGTCTTCGGGGTGGCGCGGTTGATCTCGTCGGCCAGGAGGAGGTTGGCGAAAACCGGGCCGGACTGGAAGACGAACTGGCGGCCGCCCTGCGGGTCTTCGACCAGGATGTTGGTGCCGGTGATGTCGGCCGGCATCAGGTCGGGCGTGAACTGGATGCGGCTGAAGTGGAGGTCGAGCGCTTCGCCGAGGGTTTTCACCAGCATCGTCTTGCCGAGGCCGGGCACCCCTTCCAGCAGGGCGTGGCCGCCGGCGATGAGGCAGATCAGGACGTCGCGCACGATGTCGGACTGGCCGACCATGACCTTGGCGACTTCCTCTTCGATACGGGTCACGACGGCGCGGAACTCGGAGATCGGCATGGGGGGCGCGCCGGGGACGGCGTCGGTGATGGCCATGGGTGCGTTCCTTCGCGGTGGGCGCGCGGGCGGGCCCGTCAGCGCAGCGTCTTGAACACGATCACGAGCGTGACGACGAACATGAGCACGATCAGCCCAATGGCCAGAGCGGCGATGGCCGCGATCTCGGCCTGGGCGCGATTGTCGCGCACCCAGGTGCGAAACCGCGTGTAGGGGTTGCGCAGGGGAGGCAAATTCATGGGCGCGAGGCCGCCGGGACCGCTGGCTCCCGGTACTCGTGGCGGAGTCGCCGCACATACAGGATCGCGCCGACCAGGAGCAGGCTCCAGTAGGCGACGACCCGGTCGAGGAGGATGATGGAACCGGCCGTGACCGGATCGAGGCCGAGCACGCCGATCAGCACCGACCCGACGCCGATCTCCACCACGCCCAGGCCGGCCGGCGTGAAGGGAACGACGGTCAGCAGCGCGCCCATGACCGCGACCAGGATGGCGACAGCGGGGGAGATGCCGGCGTCGAGCGAGCGAGCCACGAACCAGACGCGCATGCCGTCGCCGAACCAGAGGAGGAGGCCGACCCCGAGCACCAGCGTCGGCCGCCGCAGGGCGCCGAAGATCGCCGCGTGCAGCCGGCCATAGGCGCCACGAAAGCGCTGCGGCACGAACCGGACGATGGCGTTGCGGGTGGCCCAGAGCAGGCCCAGGCCGGCCACACCCGCGACGACGAGGAGCGCCCCGAGCAACAGCGCCGGTCTCGCCTCGTCCGGCATCTGGGAGCCGAAGACCAGCAGCGCCGACCCGGCCAGGACGACGACGAGCATCAGCACGTCCACCAGCCGCTCGGCCAGGATCGTGCCGAACCCGGCGCTGAACGGCGCCCCGGATTCTCGCTTCAGGAGGTAGGCGCGATAGGCGTCCCCGAGCTTGGCGGGGATGATGGAGTTGGCGAAGTAGGCCAGCAGCACGATCTCCGCCAAGCCACGCGTGGGCGGCAGGGTGTGGCCGTGCGTTCGGTCGAAGCCGGCCGAGCGGAGCATGTAGCCCCAACGGCCGCCGCGGATGAAGAACGCCCCGTACCAGAGGGTAAAGGCGACGGCCAGGAGGAGCGGATTCGCCTGCCGAATGTTGGCCCAGATCGCGGCCGGGTCGAGATCGATGCGGCGGGTGACGAACCAGATCGCGGCGACGGCGATGCCGAAGGAGATCAGGGTATGCGGACTGAGCAGTCGCCGGCGCAGGGCGTCCTGAACGTCTGTTGGCTCGTTTTCGGTCCCTTCGTCGGCTGGAGCCTCGGGATGCTCGATGACGCCAATCGGCTGGGCGTTTGCTCCACGGTCGTCGGTTGGCGCGGCAGGGTTGCGCGTCAGCATGATGCCCTGTGTCGTCGTAAAGGTCCGTCCGCCGAGACCCACATGCCGGTCCAGTTGGGGCCGGGACGAGTGTCAATCGCCGGAGTATAGAGCGGCGGTCTTTGGAGCAGGCTCGAGGTTCGGCGTTCAGGCTCGCCGGGCTGGGCGCCATTCGGGGATTTGGGGCAGTTCCGGCCACAGCTCCCCGCCGCGCCGCTGCAGCAGTCCGCTCCGCTCGGCGATCAGCAAAGCTCCATCGAACAGACCGAGCGCCAGCAACAGGACGCCGCTCCCAATGAGGAGCAGGATGGGCCATTGCATCGGCACGGCGCGCTCGACGACGAGCCCGCCGATGGTCAGCTCGCCGGGTTCCGAGAGCTGCATCGACACCTCGTGCGGTCCGTCCGGCAGGCGCCGGGCCAGGGTGATGTCTGCGTCGGCGGCCTGAAACGACGCCAGCGAGATGTCCACCGGCTCGCCGTCGATGGCGACGTCGACGGCGCCCGCCTCCCGGCTCAGCCGCGCCAGCGCGACGACGCCGGTCCCTTCGATGGGGAGGCGAAAGCGGGCGTCGACGTCGGAGGTGGTGCGGTAGGTCTCGGCGCCGAGGTGCTGGGAGTCCCAGGCGCCTTCCCACACGTATTGGTTCGCCGAGACCGGGGCCAGCCCCGTTGGGGCCGCGTCGGTCCCGCCGCGGGCGGCGAAGGCGCCGAGCTCGGTGAAGAGCGCCGTCGGGGAACCGTCTTCCCGCAGCATGGCGAACCCCGCGGGCGTGCCGCCCGCCAGGTCGGGACCGGGGATCAGGCCCCATTGGAAGAGGGGGCCCATCCAGGGCCACTCGGCGCGGGCTCGCTCCAGGCCGGCGACGACGTACGACGCCTGCGTCGCCTCGGTCAACACGCCCGAACCATCCCCCGCCGCTTCCCACCCGTAGTGGGTCGCCCAGATCGGTTTCGCGACGTCGCCCGCGGCGTCGGCGACTTCGCGGATGAGGATCGCGCGCGACAGCGACGGTGCGTCCGGAGACGTGGTTCGGTCGAAGGGCGTGCGAGCGCCGCCATTGACGCGGGCGGCGACGATGTCGAAGAACGCTGTGCCGCCCGCCTCGTAAATCTCGCGCAGGAATTCGAGGTCGTTCATTTCGTCGGCTTCGGGGAATGGATCGAGCTCGGCGAGCAGAACGACCGTGTTGGGGTTGGCGCCTCGCGCGGCATTCGAGCCGACCGCCAGGAGCGAGACGTAGGCGGCGGGGTCGGCCGGGGCATTGCCCCAGTTGCTCGACCGGTTGGGCAGATCCCAGATCTGGAAGAACGGCACGCGGTCCTCGTAGCGGCCGGCCACCGCGGCGACGAACCGCTCGAAAGCGACGAGATCGGCGGGTGGCGCATCGAAGGCGGCGGAGCCGGAGGGGGAGCGGATCCAGGCCGGCGAGCGATGTAGCACGGCGACGGGGACGATGCCGCGCCCTACGAGCGAATCGACAATGGCGTCGTATCGCTCCCAGGCGTACTCGCCGGGGGCGGGCTCGATCTCGGCCCAGGAGAAGGTCTGCCGGACGTAGCGGATGCCGCTAGCCTGCAGGCCCGCCGTGACCGAGGCGAGTTGCTCGGGCGGGAAGCGGGTCAGGTCGACGTTGGCCGCGAGGTCGCGGCCGGTGTGCTGTCGGACGATGGGCGGCGTGATGCCGTCGCCCACGCCGCGGTGGAGCGTGACGTCCGCCCAGGTCGCCAGCAGCGCCAGGCAGAGTCCGCAGACAGCGAGCGTCACGGCGAGAACGCCGCGCAGCCGGTCGGCATCGCGCCCGATGGCGGCCGCCCAGCGCGACAGCGCGGCGATGGCGCGGGGCGGCTCGACGTGGTGGACGGGGAGCGCCGGCGCGCGGGGTGGGCGCGCACGCCGGGGCCGGGGAGGCCGAGGCGGCGGCTCGGTCCAGCCACGGCGGCGGATTTCGCTCACGGAGCGGCGGCCGCGGCGGTCTCTGTCAGCGCCCGGCAGAGATCGCGCAGCGCCGCCAGGTTGCGGCGGTCGTCCTCCCCGGCAGCGTCCTTGGGCGTCTCGAGAATGCCGGGGTGGTTCGCGAAACGCTCGTCGGTGACGATCGCGCGAAAGGCGTCCAGGCCGATTTCGCCCTCGCCGATGTGGGCGTGCCGGTCGACGTGGCTGCCGAGGGCCTTCTTCGAGTCGTTGAGGTGGAGCACCTGGAGGCGTTGCAGGCCGACGATTGCGTCGAACAATTGCATGGTCGCTTCGTAGCCGCGGTCGTCGCGGATGTCGTAGCCGGCGGCGAAGACGTGGCAGGTGTCGAAGCAGACGCCGACGCGGGTCTGGTCTTCGACCAGCGCCAGGATGGCGGCCAGCTCCTCGAAGGAGCGGCCCAGCGCGCTGCCCTGGCCGGCGGTGGTCTCCAGCAGCACGGTCACGCCCTGGTCGGGCTGCTCGGCGAAGAGGCGGTTGAGCGACTCGGCGACGCGCCGCACGCCCTCGTCGACGCCGCTGCCCATGTGGGCGCCAGGATGGGTGACCAGCCACGGAACGCCGAGCAGGGCGCAGCGGGCCAGCTCGTCGCCGAATGCGGCGGTGGAGCGCTCGCGGAGGGCGTCGTCCGGGGAGGCGAGGTTGATGAGGTAGGAGTCGTGGGCGACGACGAAGGCCACGTCGCTGTCGACCACGCGGGCGCGGAACCCCTCGGCCGCCTCCGGGACGATCGGCTTGGCGTTCCACTGGTTGGCGTTCTTGGTGAAGATCTGGCAGGCCGTCATGCCGAATTCTGTGGCGCGGTCGATGGCCAGGGCGTGGCCGCCGGCGATCGACATGTGCGCGCCGAGCAATTGCATCGCGTCATCCTTCATCACTCGGGGGCGAACAGGGGCGACCATACCACGGGGAGCCGTCGGCTATCAGCTATCAGCTATCAGTCTGCGGACGTCGTCGCATTGCGAGTGGGATTACACCGTCCGACTCGTCGCTGATAGCTGATAGCTGATAGCCGTATACTCCCGCCCGCGTGGGCGACTCGAGGGCGGTCCGGCCGGTGCGGAGATTGGATGAAGGCGGCGGCTCGGAGCGTCAGGCGGCGGCGTCGCTTTCGCTGGTGATCCCGGCGTACAACGAGGCGGCTCGGATCGAGGCCACGGTGCGGGCCGCCACAGCGTGGGCGGGCGAGCAGCCATTTCCGGTCGAGCTCATCGTCGTCGACGATGGCAGCGACGACGCGACCGCCGAGCTTGCCGAACGAGCGCTGCGAGACGCGGCGGGCGCGAACGTTATCCGCCTCCCCCATGGCGGGAAAGCCGCCGCGGTGCGCGCCGGGATGCTGGCGGCGACCGGGGATCAGATCGCGTTCAGCGACGCCGATCTGGCGACGCCTTTGAGCTACCTGGCCCAGTTGCGCGCCGCGCTGGCCGGGGGATGCGAGATCGCGATTGGGTCGCGCGAGGGCGCTGGAGCGCGGCGTCTTGGCGAGCCAATCTACCGGCACGTGATGGGCCGGGTGTTCAACGGGTTGGTGCGCGCGCTGCTCGTGCCCGGCATCGACGACACCCAATGCGGGTTCAAGCTTTTCCGCGCCGAGGTCGCGCGCGATCTGCTGGAGCGATCGCGGCTGTATCAGGACGCGTCGCGGGAAATCCTCGGGCCTCGGGTGACGGCGTTCGACGTCGAGTTGTTGACCATCGCCAGAGCGCGGGGGTACCGCGTCTGTTCCGTTCCGGTCGTCTGGAGCTACGGCCGGGGGAGCAAGGTGCGGCCGGCGCGTGATACTTGGCACAATGTGCGGGACGTGCTGCAGGTCTGGGTCGGGGCGCGGCGAGGCTGGTATGGCGAGTCGAAGGTCGGGAGTCGTAGGTCGTGAGTGAAGAGGCGTCTGCGCCGCGCCGTCCCATAGGGCGTGAGCCGGTGCATATCCTGGTGGGCGCCGCATGGCCGTACGCGAGCGGGCAGCGGCACCTGGGGCATGCGGCGGGGGCCTACGTGCCGCCGGACATCTTCGCCCGCTACCACCGCATGGCCGGCGACCACGTGCTGATGGTCTCCGGCTCCGACATGCACGGGACGCCGATCACGGTGGCCGCGGACAAACGGGGCGTCAGCCCGCGCGAGCTGGCCGAGGAGCATCACCTCGGCATCGCCGACAGCTTCCGCCGCCTCGGGCTGGACTACGACCTGTATACGACGACATTGACGCCCATCCACTATCGGGTGACCCAAGATTTCTTCCTGCGGCTGCTGGAGCAGGGCTACCTGTTCCAGGACACACAGCCGGCCATGTACGACCCCGAGAAAGACCGGTTTCTGCCCGATCGCTACGTGGAGGGGACGTGCCCGCACTGTGGCTACCCCGGCGCGCGCGGCGACCAATGCGACAACTGCGGCCGCACCCTCGATCCGACCGATCTCATCGATCCCCGCTCGAAGCTCTCGGGGGCCACGCCGGTGACGCGCGACACGACGCACTTCTTCCTCGATCTACCCAAGCTCCAGGAGCGGTTGCAAGCGTGGGTCGATGCCAACTCCGGCCACTGGCGACCGGCCGTGCGCGGCTTCGTGCAGGGATGGCTGAACGAAGGACTGCGGGCGCGGGCAATCACGCGGGACCTCGACTGGGGCGTGCCGATCCCACTGGAGGGGTACGACGATAAGCGCATCTACGTCTGGTTCGACGCCGTCATCGGCTACCTCTCGGCCTCGATGGAGTGGGCGGAGCGCCAGGGCGACCCCGACGCCTGGAAGCGGTGGTGGACGTTGGGGAAGGACGGCTCGCCGCCAGGACGGTCGTATTACTTCGTCGGCAAGGACAACACGCCGTTTCACGCCATCATCTGGCCGGCGATGCTGATGGGGTACGGCGGGCTGGCGCTGCCGTACGACGTGCCGGCCAACGAGTACCTCACGCTCGACGGGCAGAAGCTCTCATCGTCGCGGACCTACACGGCGCGGCTGCCGTTCCTGCCGGAGGCGCTCGAGCTGTTCGACGCCGACGCCATCCGGTTCTTCCTGACGATCAATGCGCCGGAGAGCCGCGACACCGATTTTTCCTGGGACGAGTTTCAACGCCGCAACAACGACGAGTTGGTCGCCACGTACGGCAACGCCGTGCATCGGCTGCTCTCG
>CALMZR010000147.1 GCA_937870845.1 uncultured Chloroflexota bacterium | reverse complement strand
CGGTGGCGCCCTCGACCCACTTGCCCGATTCGTTCTTGTGGTACTTGCGCTCCACCGCGCCCCAGGCGACGCGGTGGGCGCGGCTCTCGTCGTGGCCGTATTGCTCCCAGGCGCTGTTGAACGCTTCCTTGTAGATGTCCTGGGCGTGGGCCGGCAGGTTGTCGCGCACGCTGTCGGGAAGGTCTTGTCGGCTATCGTACGGCATGGTCGCTTCCTCCTGCGCTGGTCGCATGACGCGGGGTTACGGGTCAGAGCCGTTGGAGCAAGCGACGTGCCAATCGTCGCGCGCTACGACCTGATGGCGTTGATAGCGTCGCGCAGATCGGCGGCGGCTGACCGGACAGCTGCGGTCCAATCCTCGTCTCTCCCGGATGCGGCGAAGATGACCGAGCGGGAGGCCGAAACCAGCAACCCCGCACCGCGCGCGTCGAGGCCGGCGCGCAACGAGCCTTCGAGATCGCCGCCCTGGGCGCCGATGCCGGGGAGCAGGATCGGCGCGTCCGGGCAGCGGCGACGCACGGCGGCCAACTCCCCGGGGTAGGTGGCGCCGACGACGAGCCCGAGCGTGGCCGGCCACTTCTCGGACCAGGAGGCGACGCGGTCGGCAACGGTGAGGTAGAGGGGCTGCTGGTGGTCGCCGTCGAGGGTGGAAAGGTCCTGGAGATCGCCCGATCCGGGGTTGCTGGTCTTGCAGACGACGATGACGCCGCGGTCGGGGCGACGCATGAACGGTTCCAGCGAGTCTTCGCCCAGGTAGGGATTGACCGTCACAGCGTCGAAGCCCCACGCATCGAAGTAGCCGGCCGCATAGGCCTCGGCGGTGGTGCTCATGTCGCCGACCTTGGCGTCGAGGATCACGGGGATAAGGGCCGGGACGAGGTGACGCGTTTCTTCCAGAGCGGCGGCGCCGGCGCGGCCATGGGCCAGGTAGAAGGCGAGATTCGGCTTGTACGCGCAGACGAGGTCCGACGTCGCGGCGATGACGCCGGCGTTGAACGTAACGATGGCTCGTGTGACGTCCGGTTCGGTTCGCAAGCGACCGGGGAATCGGTCGAGGACGGGGTCGAGGCCAACGCAAAGCAGACTGGCGTTGGCGCTGGCCGCTCCGGCCAGCCGCTCCCCGAACGTGTCGGTGGCGATCGACGCTCCCATCGAGCCCTCCCTCGTGTCGTTCGCGGGGCGCGTGCCATGAGGTCACGAACCGCGGCATTCCGGACCGAGAAGTGTACGTACAGCCGTCACGGCTGTGACTCAGCCGCCATTGAACCGGGTGCTAGGATGGTTGTGAGGGGATGACCGCGTCAAGGCGCGGTCCAGCGGCCGGGGTCAACCCGCCGCGGGGGACGCCGGAGTGACGCCGATCGCGACGGGACAATCGAACGATGCCGTCGCGGCGGCGCCCCGGTTGCCGGAGGTCGACCCGATATCGGGCGTGCGGCTGCCGACGATGGAAGATGTGGCCCGGGCGCGGGAGATCGTCGCCTCGTATCTGCGGCCAACGCCGCTCCTCTCGAACCCGGCGCTCGACGAGCTGTGCGGCTTTTCGGCGTTCCTCAAGTGCGAGAATCTGCAGCCGATCGGGGCATTCAAGGTGCGGGGCGGGCTCTTCCTGATGAGCGAGCTCTCGCCCGAGGAGCGGGCGCAGGGGGTGGTCACGGCCTCGACCGGGAATCACGGGCAGTCGATCGCCTACGCGGCGCGGGAGTTCGGCGTCCCGGTAACGGTCTGGATGCCCGAGGAGGCCAATCCGCTGAAGGTGGCGTCGATGCGCCGGCTCGGGGCGGAGGTGCGCTTCGCCGGCAGCGATTTCGACGCGTGCCGGCAAGAGGCGGAGCGGGACGCGGCGGAACGGGGCGCGACCTACGTGGTCCCGGCCAACGATTGGCGTCTGATCGCGGGTGTGGCGACGTATACGGTAGAGATGCTGGAAGACGCGCCAGATCTGGACGTGCTGATCGTCCCCGCCGGCGGCGGCTCCGGGCTGTCCGGGGCGTGTCTGGCGGGAAAGGAACTCTCGCCGGCGGTGCGGGTGATCGGGGTGCAGGCGGCGGGAGCCCCAGTGATCTACGAAACGTGGCGCCGCGGGGAGCTGCAGGAGCTGCCGCGGGCGGAGACGTTCGCCGAGGGGCTGGCGACGCGGGTGGCGTTCAGCCTCCCGGCGCAAATCCTCTGGCGGCGGCTGGACGATTTTCGG
The DNA here is from genome assembly GCA_937870845.1 of uncultured Chloroflexota bacterium. Classification (GTDB taxonomy): domain Bacteria; phylum Chloroflexota; class Chloroflexia; order Thermomicrobiales; family UBA6265; genus JACCXM01. The sequence continues at coordinate 2,390 of CALMZR010000147.1, read as the reverse complement.
CTGGTGACGGATGCCGAGATGCGCCGCGGCATCCTGACGGTGCTGGAGCGGGCGCGCATTCTGGCTGAGGGCGCGGGGGCGGCGGCGTTCGCCGCGGCCTACGCCATGCGAGAAGAGCTTGCCGGCCAGAAGGTTGGCATCGTGGTTTCGGGTGGCAATATCACCCTCGACGCCCTGTCGGAGGCGCTCGCGATGGAGCAACCCTGGTGACGTCGTTGCGCGACTGGTTGGGATTTCGGCGGCGGGAGGGCGCGGGCGACGCGGTGCTCCTCATCGCGCGGGAGGTCACCGACCGCCAGCGGTCGGTGCAGGGCGGGCTGGCGGAGATCCGCGATCCGCGCGTGCTCGACCGGCTGACGGCCGACGATTTCGAAGGCCTCGACATCGTGATCGAGGAGCAGGCCGACGAGGATCGGGAGTACGCCGTGGTGCTGGCCCGGCTCACGTACGCCGCGGCCCGCGCCAAGGGGTTCGACGATCAGATCGTCGACGCCGCGCTGCGGCTCGACACGCTGCTGCCGGGGGACGACCCCAGCCACGAGCGCGACCGGCTGCTGCGCGATGCCTACAGCGTGGCGCAACGCTCCGGGTACGTAGAAGGGGGCCGTGCCGCTCTGAGTCGCCTTGGCCTGCGCGCCCTCGATGCCGGCGATACGGAGCGGGCGCGGGCGCTGCTGCGGCAACAGCTCGAGCTGGGGGACGAGGCGGACGACGACATCGCCGAAGTGAACGCGGCGCTGGCGCTTGGCGACTTGTTGCGCAAGGAGGGCGAGCGCTCCGACGCGCAGGCGCTGTTCCGCCGGGCGGGGCGCGGCGCGCAGCGCCTCGATTATCAGCACGGCATCGCCGAAGCATTGGTGCGCCAGATCGAAATGCTGCCGCGCAACACCGACCTGGAAACGATGGCGGCGTTGCAGCGGCAGGCCTCGGAAGCGGCGCGGCGCACGGCCGATCTCGGCCTGCAGAGCCGCATTGTGCTCAGCCTGGCGGAGACGCTACGGCGCAACGGCAAGATTCCGGAAGCGGTGGCGCAGCTCGAACAGGGTCTCACGGTGAGCCGTCAGATCGGCGATCTCGGGTTGGAGGGGCGCTGCCTCTCGACGTTGGTCGAAATCGAGCACGCGCGGGGCCGCATTGCGGCTGCCGCGGGTCACGAGCGGGATCTGGTCGCGCTCGAGGATCGGCGGGGGAATCGGGCCGGGGCGAGTGAGTGGGCGATCCGCATGGGCACCTCGCTGCTCGATCTGGACGACGTGCCGGCTGCGCTCGAAGCGTTCACGCGGGGGCTGGAGCTGGCGACGGCGGCCGCGGATGTCGGTCTCGAGCAGAGGGCCCTGGGCGGGATCGGCATGGCCTACGCCCGCGCCGGGCGGCGCTCGGAGAGTCTGGAGCACCTCATGCGGGCGCTCGATCTGGCCCGCGCCTCACGCGACAAGCGCCACGAGGCGCGCTGGCTGGCGACGCTGGGGCAGGTTCTGTGGCGCTTCGATCAGCCGCAGGAGGCGATGCGCGCCCTTTCGGACGGGATGGCCGCGGCGCAACGGGTGGAGGACCTGGGGCTGCAAGCGAACATGCTCACCCAGCTTGGCCGCATGTACGCCGCCGGCGGGCAGACGGCCCGCGCCAAGGAGGCCTACACCCACGCGTACAGCCTCAACCGGCGTTTGGGGCAGACGGAGGAACAGATTGACCTGCTGAACCTCCTCTCAGCGCTGGCGGCGGAGACCGGGCAGTTTCCGGCGGCGCTCGCCTTCGGCGAGCAGGCGCTGCAACTGGCCGCGCTGGGCAACGACCGCTTGACCGAAACGCGCTTGCGTATCCGGCAGGGCCGCCTGGCGATGAGCCGGGGGGACACGACCGCGGCGCTCGACCATTTCACCAAGGGGGTGGCGCTGGCCGAAGCGATGGCCCAGCCTGCCATCCAGGCTCAGGCGCTCTCCGCGCTGGCGGGAGCGCAGGCGGCGCTCAACGACGCGGGCGCGACGACGACCTATCGGCGCGCGTTGAGCCAGGCGCGGACGGCGCAGGACGCCCCCAGCGAGGCGCAAGCCGCGCTGGGGCTGGGGCAGCTTCTGCTGCGCCAAGGGGCGCGGGTCGAAGGGAGCCAGATGCTGCAGCAAGCCGGGGCCGCGGCTCGCCGCATGGGCGCCCGCGGTCAGCAGCTCGCCCGGCGCGCCGACGACCTCCTGGCGGGCATTGGCCCCATGGAGCCGGCGTCGTCCCGGCCTGCGCGCCGGCGGGAAACGGCCGCGGCGCGCCAGCCGCGGGTCGAAATCGCGCCACAGCCAGACGAGCCGGATATCACCCCGGCCGAGCCGGGACAAGAAGGAAGCGGCGATTCGGTCTTCCGGGAGACGACCCTGCCGCCACTCTAGCCGAATCCTGACCCT
>CALMZR010000146.1 GCA_937870845.1 uncultured Chloroflexota bacterium | reverse complement strand
CTGTTCGGAACCGACTCGTACCGAGCGGAAATCCAGCAGGACCAGCAGGGAAGGGCCCGTTGACTCACGCATAGGTGTCCCTCGGTGCCACCGGAAGGTGCCGCTTCCGGTAGTGGCGCGGCATCCGGCACCACCTATGGGCCTGCGTAAGTGGGCGTAGCGTCGGCAAGCATGAGGTTCGGGCGAGCGCGGCATGAGTACCGGCAGAGTGACGCCTCCGGCCGCCGGGCCGAGCAGAACCTGCCCATCGACCCAGAGCAGTTCTGCCCTCTCTGCGGAAGCGACGACTGGTCCTGGGTCTACCCGCTCGCGATCGCACCGGATGAGGCGATTGCACTCCCGACCTTCTGGTGCGTCTGCGAGGAGTGCCACCGCGCAGTCGAGGCCGACGACGACGAGGCCCTTCTGCGGCGCCACGGTCCAGATGCGGACTACGACTACTCCTTCGCAGAAGAAGTCCTTCCGCTCTTCAAGAGGTCGCGCGTCGGCGACGCCCTACCCAGGCGCGAAGCGGAGCAGCGTCCGTAGCCTGCCAGCGCGGTACAAGCGGGAAGTGATTCCCTGCGACCGACGCGGCCGGGGTGGCCGACGATCTTCAGTGGTGAGCGGGTTCGCCGAATCGTTCGCGGGCTGCCTGCTTACTGACGCCGAGGACGGTGGCGATTTGAGTCCAGGTCCGACCGTTCGCGCGAGCTTTGGCAACCTGGTCGGCCAGCGCAAGGTCGACCGCCGCAACGGCGTGTAGCGCCTCCGCGATGGCACGCAGATCGGCGCCATCGGAGTCCGGCGACGCGAGCGATTCGGGGTCAAGTGCGTCGAGCCAGGCTTCGGTGTCGGCAACCGCCTGTTCGAGCTGGGCGCGAGTTCGTGGCATTGGGCTCACCTCAGGTAGTCGCGGAACTTCGGGCGCAAGGCCATCGCGTGGATGATCACCGGTTCTTCGTCTGGGTTGTCGTCGAGTACAACGACCTCGAGCAGGCGTCCGGCTCGGTCGGCCCCGATGACAAGGGTCCGCCCTTCGCCAGCGACGAGTCGGATCGGGTTGCGGACCGCATGGGTAATGTCTTCGTCAGGGACACCGTGCTTGCGGGCGCTGTCCGCGATCTCCACATGACAAGGTAACCCTGTCGAAGGTATCCCGTCAAGGCAACCTTGTCTAAGCATGCGCGGGGCCTGGCGACCGACGCAGACTATGTGCCGTTCCTGAAGCTGCCCCCAGGGCGAGACAGCCGGCACTCTGCCCCCAGGAACCGGCCTGGACCATGCTGCGTCGCATGAGGGTGCGATACCGCTTGGTCTTGCTGGCTCTACCGCTGCTGCTGCCCTCCTGCGGTAGCGGCACGACCGAGCCGAGCGACTCCTCGGCGCTGTCGTCCCAGTACTCGTCCTCCTTCTCGCTCGTCAACGACACAATCACGCTGTCGCCGGCAGCCCAGGCGCAGGCGGTGTCGGTCGCGCAGTAGCGACTGATGACGTCGTGCTCGAGCACCCGCGGCACGTCCGGCGGCGCTGAGACGTTGAGGTCGGCGTCACCCTGCTCCGAAAGGTCGCCCGTGGACGCCGTCCGACCTTTGCTCCTGCTGCTGGCTCTCGCTGCCGCCGTCGGCTGCGGCTCGGCGGAGAACCCGACGGCGCCGGGACCGGCCCGGACGACGTCGGTGGGCGCCGCCGTGAGCCTGGATCCCGCGGCCTTCGCCGCCGCGGTGACCGAGCAGGAGCGGGTGACGGTCAACGTCCATGTGCCGTACGCGGGAGAGCTGGCAGGCACCGACCTGTTCCTGCCGTACGACCGGGTCGAGACGGACGCCGCCGACCTGCCCGCGGACCGCTCGACGCCGCTGGCTGTCTACTGCCTCACCGGCCGGATGAGCGCCGAGGCGGTCGCCGACCTCAGGTCGCTCGGCTACACCGACATCGTGGAGCTGGCCGGCGGAATGCGGGCGTGGCAGCAGGCCGGCCGCCCGATCCAGCAGTGAGCGAGCCGGCGCCCGTTTCTCGACCGAGCCGCCAGCTTTAGATCGTCGGCGCCGGTCACGCCACCGACGCGGCTGGCCCCGCCGTTGCCGACGCGTACGGCTCCGCAGCTCAGGTCAGGCGCAGCAGCTCGTCGGCTTGTCGCTGCGGAACAACCCGGCGACGATGCGGAGCGCCTCGCTCATCGTCAGGTACGGCGCCCAGGTGTCGGCGATGTCGTCGACGGTCAGCCCGAACTTGATCGCGTACGTCGCGGCGAGCATGACGTCCCCCGCGCCGTCGAGTGCCGCGTGCACCCCCAGGACCCTGCCGGTATCAGCGACGAGCTTCAGGGCTCCCCGGATGTCCCGGTTCGTCAGCGCCCGGGGGATGTCCTGTGCGCGCAGGACGCGGCATTGGCAGGTGTGTCCCGCCTGCATGGCCTGCTCCTCGGTCAGCCCGGCGGACGCCAGTTGCGGTGTGGTGAAGGCGACGCCGGGCAGTCCGCGGTAGTCGACGGTTGAGGGGCTCGCCGAGCGCGCCGGCGGCGGCGACGTGGCCGGTCTGAGCCGCGACGTATCAGCAGGACCAGCTTGCCTCGCGCCCGCGCCTCGATCCCGGCGGCCATAGCGGCACCACCGGTGCCGATCACGACCAGGTCCCAGACGTCGTGGTAGCAGGCGCGTGTCAGCCGGTCTCGCTGTAGCGGACGGTCCATGTGCGACCGCCGTCCGAGGAGGCCAGGACGCCCCTACCTGTGGCCGCGGCGTACAGGTCCTCATCGTGGGAGGCGAGCGCTTCGGGTTCGCCGCCCACGGTGCCACGCTCTTCCCAGCTGCGACCGCCGTCGGCGCTGGCGTACACGACGCCGGACGGGTCGAGTCCGTACACCTCGTCGGACTTCTGCCATGAAAGGACTGCCAGCGCCGGCGCATCGGGGACCGCCGTGAACGTGCGACCTCCGTCGTCGCTGCGAGCCAGGCCCTTCTCTGTGGTCGCGAGCAGGACCTCCGAGTCCGCGGCGCTGACGACGAAGTCCCGGAGTCCGAGGGCGCTCCGGGTGTCCCACGTCTTCCCCCCATCCGCGGACAGCATCAGCCGAGAGCTGCCGGCGTCCCACCCGTAGATCTTGCCGTCTGCGTTGTGCAGCGCATGGAAGTCCACATCCCCCGACAGCGAGACGCTCTCCCAGGTCTTGGCCGCGTCCGTGCTGCGGATCAGCCCCAGCCGAGGTGGCAGCTCCGGGTCCTTCCGGAAGTCGGGGTGGCCGGAGCCCAGGAACGTGTTCGGTCCGACGACAGTGAACCCCATCGTGTCCTGGAATCTGTCCGCGATCCTGGTTGCAGTGCCCTCTTCGGGCAGAGCAAACAGCCCGAAGTGCGTCGCGGCGTACAGCACCCCGTCGGCAGGATCGACGCCGAGGCCATGGACGTGCGCGATCCCCGGGTCGTCAGATGGATCCAGCGCCGGACCGTCACCGGAGGAATCGTTGCCGGCCGAGCACCCCGTGAGCGCGAGCGCCGCGACGAGGGCCGCGGCAGCAGAGGTGGCGCGGGCCGGCATCAGGCTCCCTTGCGAACCGTCGGAACTGAGTGTCATGGACGGGTGATCACGGTACGGGAGATCAGGCGGCGGCGCCTGCCACGCGATGGCCGCAGCACCGGGATCGAAGAACAGTGCCGCGACGAGGACGCGGCGCCGCATGTCGGCGACCGCGGAGCTTCGGGGGCGTCGTGGCCTTCGTGCTCGCCGTGGCCGGGGGAGCAGTCCTCCTGCCTCGGTGCCCGTTTGCGGCATGCCGCGGTGCGTGCACAATGGTGCCGAGCGAGAATCGCCGCGGGACAGGAGGCTGTGGTGCGCCGTCGGGTCTCCCCGCTGTCTCTGCCACGTGCCGTCGCCGCGCTCATCCCCGTGGCGCTGGCGCTGGGTGTCCTGTCGATGCACAGCGTGTCCGGTGGACGTCACCACGAGGATCGCCCGATGGGCGTGGCGTCTGAGACCACGCCCATGGCAGGCGCAGCCATCGCCATGGCAGTCGGGGTCGACACGGTGATCGAGACGGCTCGCGCTCCGCGCGGTCAGCCAAGCCAGCAGTGGGCTCTGGCCGGCGTGTGCGCCTTCGTCTTTCTGGGCGGCCTCGTGTTGGCGTTCCGACTCGTCAGCCGGCTGGTGCGACGCAAGATCGTCCGGGGCAGGCTCGTGCAGCCCTGGTCAAGAGAGCGCGCGCCGCGCGGGCCACCGCGCGACCTGCTGATGGTGCTCTGCGTGATGCGGACGTAGGACGACGGCCTTGTCGCCGCGCTCGGCGCGTGCGACGGATGCCGTTCGTCCCGTCCCCTCCCACCTCCGCATTGAAGGAGCACCATGCACACCACTTCTCGCACGACCCGCCTTGCCGGTATCGCGGCGGTCGCCGCCTCGCTGCTCGTCCTGTCCGCGTGTGGCGGCGCTTCGACGATCACCGCAGGCGCCGGCACCCCCTCCAGTGGTGCGAGTGCCGTCGCCGGCATCGACGCCGAGTACAACGACGCCGACATCGCGTTCATCACTGACATGAAGCCGCACCACGAGGGCGCCATCATGATGGCCGGTCTGGCCGAGACCCGCGCCGAGTCGGCCGAGGTCAAGGAGCTCGCGAGCAGGATCGTCGATGCTCAGGACCCCGAGATCGAGATGATGAACAAGATGGCCATGGCCTGGGGTGTCGACCTCGAGAGCGGCGGCGACCACGACATGAGCGCCATGGGCGAGTCGCCCATGGCCGGTACGGACGAGGGAGCCGCGGCCCTGGAGATGCTGTCCGGCGCTGAGTTCGACCGGGAGTTCCTGACCATGATGACGGTGCACCACGAGGCCGCTGTGGAGATGGCGAAGACCGAGTTGTCCGACGGCATGAACCCGCAGGCCAAGCAGATGGCCAGCGACATCATCGCGTCGCAGACCGCAGAGATCGCGGAGATGCAGAGGCTGCTCGCCGCTCTGTAGCCACGGGTGCGCCGGCGGTCGGCGGACGGGACCTTGGTCTCCCGCGAATGTCGTCAGGCCCGCACGTGCGGACTGCTGCTGATGAGCTCGGCACGTGCCTGCCGGTATTCGTCTGCGTCTAGCTCTCCCGCAGCCAAGCGCCGGTCCAGGGTGCCTCCGGGGTCTGGGCTGGAGGCGCCGGGGAACAGCCTGGTGACAGCCCAGATGATGACACCGAGCAGCGCAACCTAGAACGTGATCATCAGCATCCAGCCTCCCCCGCCCATCCCTGAGCACCAGCTTCCGATGAACATCTGCCTCTCCTCTCAGTGGGCCAGGCCCATCCTCTGCGCTCAAGGTGAAGTCGGGTCCGTGTCTTCGGTGAAGGTCCGGTCAAGGTCCGCTGCTACGACCGGCAGGAGAGGGTGATCATCATCCCCGGCTCGGCGCGGTCGTCGATGACGAGGACGCCGTTCAGCCCGCGGTCCAGCTGCACACCCCGACGTGCGGGTGGAAGAAGGCCACCTAGGCAGGGACCTTCGGCCCTGGTTCCGCCAGTACCTGCAGGGCACAGTGGAGTGGAGAGGAGCTGATGAGGATGATGGGTTGGTACGGCGATGGCGTGGGTTGGGTCGGCTGGATCATGATGACGCTTGTCATGATCATCTTCTGGGGGTCGTTGATCCTCGGCGGCGTGGCGCTGTTCAGCGGCCAGCGCAGGAGCGGGAGCAGCGACCTGGGCGCCGACCCGGAGCGGCTGCTGGACGAGCGCTTCGCGCGAGGTGACATCGACGCTGAGGACTACGAGCGGCGGCGCGGCCTACTCCGAGCGGCACGCTGACCGCTGCGTGCGAGCGAGGGTCGATCACGTACGACTGTGCGCCGTTGCCGCGCTCGCACCTGACAGCCGGGGTGTAGGCCGGTACGAGGGCGCAAGTTCATCCAGGAGCAGAGCTGACTCCACCCATGCGCGGTCGTCTCAGGAGAAGGTGAAGACCGTCTTCACGACGCTGTCGGGCGACCCGACCAGGTTGCACGGGAGCACGCGGATCGTCGTGGCCTTGCGCACCTTGATCCGCAGCTTCTCGAACTCCGGTGGCGCGACGTCCTGGGCGGCGAGCACCACGTCCTTGTCGCTGCGCAGCTGCAGCGCCCACTCGCCGGTGAAGCCGCTGATGGAGACCTCGAAGCTGCCCGCGGCCGGCAGCTTGACGACCAGCGGAGCCTCGCGCGGCAGCAGGCCCGAGCAGTGCCCGTCGCTGCCGACCGCGATGCCGGAGGGGTCGGGCGTCGCGTCCCGGAACGGCATGGTCTGCGTGATCGGCTTGGGCTTGGGGGCAGCGAACGACGGCGCCGCCAGCGCGACGCTTGAGACAAGCAGCAGAGCGAACGCGGTGCGGCGCATGGAACCTCCAGGGACGCTGGGCTGCGCCCGGGGACGGGCGCACGAGGGTCACTTCGACGCCGGGGTGGCGTCTCCTGCACTTACTACGCGCGTCGGCTCGTGCTGATGACGACCACCCAGATCCGACCCTCGGCGGGCACGGCGCCACGCCGGCGCCGGGCACCGGACCGATCCGTAGGCTCGAGCGGTGATCTCCGTCGGTTCCGCCGCCCTGCCGCAGGCCCGATCCGCTGTCGAGGGACGCACCGCCTTGCGGGTCGGCGGGGGGCCCGCGTTCGCCTTGGCCGTCGCGGCCGGGGTGTCGTGGGCGCTGGCCGCCCCCCCTCGCGGCTGGTGGCCGCTGCTGCCGACGGGCGTCGCGATGCTGGCTCTCGCGCTGCGCGGCCAGAACGTCCGCCGCCGGTTGCGGCTCGGCGCCGTCACCGGCGCCGTCCTCTACGGCGCCACGCTGCCCTGGTTGCTCGACTTCTCTGTGCCGGGCTACGTGGTGCTGGCGTTGCTGGAGACCACCCTGCTCGCCGGGGCGGTGGCGGCCACCACCCGCTGGTGGACGCTGCCGGGCGCCCTCGTGCTGCTGGAGGCAGCGCAGGCGCGCTTCCCGCTCGGCGGCTTCCCGCTCCCCGGCCTGGTCTACAGCCAGCCGGGCGGGCCGTTCGCCCTCGCCGCTCCGCTGGGCGGCGCGCTGCTCGTGCTGGGTCTGTCCGCCACCGCCGGAGCGGCGCTGGCAGCGCTCCTGCTGAGTCCTGGGCTGCGGCGCCGCCTCGCGACGGCTGCGGCACTGGCCTCGGTCGCGACCATGCCGCTGGCTGCCGCCGCAGCAGTCACGACCGCACCGGCCGGCTCGCTGGACGCCGCGGTGGTGCAGGGCGGCGGCCCGCGGGGCACCCGGGCCGTCTTCACCGACCCCGACGACGTGACTGCCCGCCACCTGGCCGTGCTGGAGACCATCACCGGCTCGCCGGACCTGGTTCTCCTGCCCGAGGGCGTCGTCGTGGTCGACGGCAGGCTCGACGACAGCGCCGACAGCGCGACGCTGGCCGAGCGGGCGCGCCGGCTCGGCAGCTCCTTGGTGGTCGGCGTGGTCGAGGGTGAGCCGGACGGCTTCCGGAACGCCGCCGTCGCCTACACCGCCGACGGGCAACTGGTGGACCGGTACGAGAAGGAGCACCGCGTCCCGTTCGGGGAGTACATCCCCGCCCGCGGCCTGCTGTCGCAGCTAACCGACGCCACCGCGCTGGTGCCGAAGGATGCGATCGTCGGGGAGGGCACCGCCCGGCTGCGCCTGCCGCAGGCTGATGTGGGCGTGGTCATCTCCTACGAGGTGTTCTTCGCCGACCGGGTGCGCGAGGCGGTGCGCGCCGGCGGCCGCGTACTCCTCGTGCCGACCAATGCCTCGTCCTACACAGGTGCCGAAGTGCCTGCCACCGAGGTCGCGGCGGCGCGGCTGAGAGCACGCGAGTACGGCCGCGCAGTCCTGCAGGCGGCCCCCACCGGCTACTCGGCGGTCATCCTGCCCGACGGTCGGGTCGTCGCGCAGACCGAGCTCGGCGCCGCCCAGCTGCTGCGCGAGACCGTGCCCCTGCGGCGCGGCCTGACGCCCTACGCGCGCGCCGGCGACCTGCCGGTGCTGGCGCTCGCCCTCGGCGTCGTGCTGGCCCCGCTCGTGCTGGCTCGCCGCCGGACGTGAGCGCGTGCGATGCTGGACCGACGGTCGCCGTCGACCGAGTCCCGTCCCGCAGCCCGCGCAGCCGGCGAGGAGTGCGAGCGGGACGAGGGCGGGCAGCCACCACGGCGGCGCACACCGCTCGGCGACTCCACCGGCGGTCCGCCGTCCTCCGCGCCGCGCCCGCCGTCTCCGCCAAGAGCCTCGACCCGCAGGCCTTCTCCTGCCGTGCAGGACCTGACGGCGCTCGGCTACACCGATGTCGTCGAACAAAGCCACTGGCCGTGTACTGCCTCACCGGGCGGATGAGCACGCTGCCGGAGGCGCATGGTGCCTGGCGTCCCGTCACGCCCGCCGAACCGGTGTCCCGCGCCGCGGGCAGCCGGTCGACCTCGTCCCGCACCCGGTCGTCCCGTTCGAGGGCGAGATCGCCGGGACCGACCTCGCGCTGCCGTACGACGTGCACGTTTACGGTCACGCGGCGCGGCTCGTCCACCGCGGCGGAGCTCGCCGGCGGCATGCGGGCGTGGCGGCAGTCCGGGCTGCCGCTGAGGACCACACCGGCGGCGGGCTGAGCTTCCTCAGCCGACCCTGACGCGCACCGCGTGCAGACCGGGCTCGCCCCGCCGCTGCGCGCGGCGCATTCTTGGGAATGCTCACGGAGCGCTCTCGCTGGTGGCGCGCGGTCGCCGCAGTGATTCTGGCCGCTGCGTCGCCGGCGTCGGCGGGTACCCAGCCGTCGGTCGCGCTCGACGCTTCGGTGTCCAGCGTCGCGTTCGACGGGTACCTTCGCAGCCTGGTGGCATCGCTCGCGCCGAGCGCGCGGCTGGAAGCCGGAGCGCTTTCGCTCGAGGCGCGCGGCATCCTCTCCCGATTCGAGAGCGGGCGCATGAGCGCCCAGGGCCTGGCGGGCGGACGATGGCTGTCGCCCGTGCGTGGCGCGTTCCGCGGCGAGCTCCGGGCGTCGGGCGGCACGTCGTGGTACGCGGACCTCGCGCCGTCGCTGAGCGGTCTTGACGGGGAGGCGCGGGTACACGCGACGACGACTGGGCGCGGGGTCTGGGTGAGCGGCGGTGGTGCACGCATCGCCACGCAAGTCGGGAGCGTGCACAGCACGCGCATCGGTGCCGGCGCCTGGACCCGCGCCGGCCCGGGCAGCCTCGCACTCTCTGCCGTTCACGTCTCCGCGGGACAGGCGCGGTACACCGACAGCGAGGCGCGAGCGCGCTGGCCGCGGTGATGATAGCCGGCGCGGCCGGAGTGTAGAGACCGCCCGAGCGCGTATAGGCGTGCTGGCGCGACTGGACTTGCTGGCCGAGCCGCTTGTTGAAGGCGTCGATCGAGCGCGTGACCACGCGCTGACCGAACTGGTCGCGCAGCCAGTCCTGGAGATCCTCGAGTTGCACGCCGCGCTCGCGAGCGGCCTGGAGCCCATCGGCCAGCCCGTTCAAGGCCCGCCCATAATGCTGCTGCTGCGCCTGGTTCTCCGGCCAGCGGTCGGTGAAGCGCTCCTCGTAAAATTCGGGATTGGGCACGTCGAGCAGCCTGCTTTGGCGCGCCGCCTGATCGATCGCCCGCGCCGTCCAGCGCGCCTGCCGCATGACCATGTCGGCCAGGCCCATGCCCGGAACCGCCGCGTGGCCTGCATGGCAGGACAGGACGACCGAAGGCGGCATCCGGCCCGCAGCGTCGGCATAGAGGATGTTGCGGTGGCGCTTGATGAGCTGGAGCGCGACCGTGGTGACGCTCTTGATGAGAAGCGGTGTCTGTTCAGGCACGTCCTCGACTTCGGCGGCGTCGAAGGTGTAGCCATGCTTGGCGTAGAGTTCCCGGTTGAGCGCCAGCGCGAAGCGCTCCTCGATCGGCGCCTTCCCCTTATACCATTCGCAAAAGCCGTAGGCGTTCATCGGCACATAGCGATGCTCGTGCGGCCGCCCCTTCTTGGCATGAGCGATCACGCCTTCCTTTTCCTTGGGCGCGCGGCGGCGCGCGGGCGTCACGTCAAGGTGCATGCCATCGGCATAATAGAGCGTGATGCAGCGGGTCTTCCGCTCGATCCGCGACACGGGATAGCCCTCGAGCGCGCGTTCGACGAGGTCGAGCAGCGCCTCCGGCCCCTCGCTACCGCCGATGATCTCGACGACAGCATCCAGATCGTATTCGTCGTCGGTGCCCCGAGTGGAAATCGTCGCATCGATTGCCATCGATCCCTGCGGATAGAAGCTCGACACCCGCCCTTCGAGCGGGCTGCCGGGCCGATCAATATGTCGGCAGACCGCCTCGTAGCGGGCCACCGCCTTGGCATGAAGCCCGGGCGGCAGCTGGAGATTGACGGCGATCTCGGCGAGGATCGCGTCGAGCGGGTCGCCGAAAGGGTCTTGCGGCCGTCCATCGCCGCGAAACGTCTTTGAAGTCATCGCGAAACTCCGGTTTACAAAAATGCGTTATCCTGCCACCACAGTCCGCATATTGGGGGCTCTCTCCGAGCGTTTCAAGAGGTGTCGGTTTACAAAACACACACTATATGTGTTCTTGTAAACCGACGAATGAAAAGGTAGCCACGCCATGATCGGCACGAGACTGAAGCTCGCCCGCGCGTCCGCTGGATTGTCGCTGCGCGAGCTCGCCGAGCGCATGGGCAACGTCGTCAGCGCGCAGGCGATCGGAAAATATGAGCGTAATGAGGATATGCCGGGCTCCCGCGCCCTTATTGCGCTCGCCAGCACGCTTGGGGTCAGCGAGTCCTATCTGCTCAGCGATGAGGAGCTGACGCTCGAAGGAGTCGACTTCCGCAAGAAGCGAAGCGCCAAGGAAGAGGCGACGATCGAAGCGCAGACGTTGCAGCTATTGGAACGTTACCTGGCGGTGGAGGATCTGCTCGGACTCAAAAGCGTCGATTGGGAGCAACCGCGCAGCGCACCCTATCCGCTCCATGATCTCCGTGACGCTGAAGATGCTGCGCGGTCGGTCCGCGAAGAATGGGGCTTGGGCCACGATCCCGTTCCCAAGCTAGCTGAACTTCTCGAGGAACGCGGCATCAAGGTGCTCTCAATCGATCTGGATGATATTGACGGCCTTGCCGCGCGTGTCCTGCGCAAAGGCCGCGATGCGGCGCGCGTCATCGTTGTCCGCAAGAATATCTGGGCCGAGCGCAAGCGCTTCACGCTCGCACACGAGCTCGGCCACATGGTCATGAAACCCAGCGCCAATATCGATGACGAAAAGGCAGCGCACCGCTTTGCTGGCGCGTTCCTGATGCCCGCCGATGTGGTTCGCGCCGAGGTCGGCGCGCAACGCTCCGCGATCAGCATCGGCGAACTGGTTGCGCTCAAGGAGCGTTTCGGCGTCAGCGTGCAGGCGATCGCATTTCGATGCCGCGACCTGGGGATTATCGAGAAGAAGGCGTTTTCCGATCTCTATCGGGAGTTCGTCAAACGCGGTTGGCGCAAGGAGCCATTCGCGGAACCAGCGTGCATTGATGCCAGCTATGAAGAGCCGAAACGGTTCGAACGGCTGTGCTATCGCGCGCTGGCCGAAGGAGTGATCGGAGAGAGCCGCGCCGCGGAAATGCTCGGGATCACGCTTAGGACGCTCGACCAGCGGCTGGCGGAAGCGGTTTGAGAGCGTGCCGTTCCTCGTCTCGGACACCTCGGTCATCATAGACCTCGACCGCGGCGATCTGCTCGAAGCGGCTTTCCGGCTCGACGATAGTCTCGTCGTCCCTGATCTCCTGTTCGAGCGCGAACTTGACGGCGATTTCGGCGAACGGCTCCGCTCGCTCGGCATTGTTATAGAGTCGTTGGACGGGGGCGAGGTGACGCGTGCTGCGCAGTTGGCCCGAGCCGAGCGCCGGCTCTCCGTGGCGGATACTTTTGCCTTCGCTTTGGCGCACGGCCGTCAATGGACCCTCCTCACTGGCGATGGTATCCTTCGCACGGTCGCCGAAGCAGAGGGCGTGTCGGTGCACGGCGTCCTGTGGATCATCGATCGGATCGAAGCAGATGGAATCTGCGACGCGGAAGTGCTCCACGGCTGCCTGTCAAAGACTGCGGCGCATCCTCGATGCCGTTTGCCTCGGCGCGAGGTTGAGCTTCGGCTAAAGCGCTATGCAGGCGTCTAGAAGCGAGCCACGGCTGCCTTCGCTGAATTCTGCCATCGGCAACGGTGGGGCTGGGCGTTGGCTGACGCCGCCCAAGTAAAACGCTGGCACCAGGACAGTCGCTTCGAAGCGGCAATCCACGAAACGGGCCATTTCGAACCGTCACCCGCTGCGGGGGCCATCCCGCTCTCATAGCCGCTTTCCTTGGTCCAGAACCCGGCCTTCCACGATCAACCCGTGAAGGGTCCCGCTAAGCGGAGCTTGCGGCCGCTTGGCCATGCCTGCGCGGTGATCGCGGCCGCGCCCCGGACGCTTCGGGCGCCTGTCGAGCGGGGATGGTCCCCGCCTCCAGACAGGAGCCGGAACGATGTCGCTTTCCCTCGCCCAACGCAGCGCCTGGAGCCTCGCCAAGACCTTGATGGTCTCTGTCACCCTCTTCAGGGCCGGTGCGGGGTTCGGCGTGATGCCGTCATCGGAGTTCGACGGCGATCCGGAGAGCGTCGTCCATGAATACGATCCCTGGTCCTAGGGCCGCTCTCGCCGCCGGGAGCGCAAAACCGAGCTCCCGCAAGGCCGCCTTTGCGGCTATACTGATGTCCGCGCTGTGGTGGTGGTGGTGGAGGCGCGACCGTTCCTCTCTGCAACGGAGTGCACCACCATGATCATTTTCGGCATCATCATGATGGCCGCCCCGCTCGGCGCGATGTGCTGGTTGTTGTTCAATTTGGCCGTATTTGCCCTTCCACTGTTCGCGGGCGTTTCCGCCGGCCTAGCGGCCATGAACACCGGCGCCGGGCCGATTGGCGGCATCCTTGTCGGTCTGCTGGCCGGCGCGGCCACGCTCACCGCCGGGCAGCTCGTCTTTACCTTGGCCCCGTCCGCACCGGTGAGGCTGGCGGTCGCCGGCCTCTTCGCGGCTCCCGCCGCACTCGCGGGCTACCATGCGACCCGCGGCCTGGCGGCCATGGCGATCCCGGC
Source organism: uncultured Chloroflexota bacterium (assembly GCA_937870845.1). Classification (GTDB taxonomy): domain Bacteria; phylum Chloroflexota; class Chloroflexia; order Thermomicrobiales; family UBA6265; genus JACCXM01. Next base: position 5,545 of record CALMZR010000146.1, on the reverse strand, counting down.
TGACGGATGGCGGGATGTCTTCGCGATCGTCGGCGCGATCGCGATCGGCCTGACGGCGCTGGCCCGCCTGAGCTTGCCTCGCGACCCGGTCGGGCGTTCCGCCGCGCCAGCAGCGCTCGCGCCTCGAAGCTGCCCACCGTCCTGATCAGAACACCAGCCCCGCCGGTCGTGGGGCGTGCAAGGCTGTGGACCGAGCCCTATCGGGCGAGACCAGGGGACCTGCGGTGAGCGATCTCCGCTCGCGCCACTGCGGCAGGTTTGGGCGGTGGAGGCGGAGCAACGGCCTGGGGCGGATGCTCGCTGCCCAGTGTCGGGACATGCTCCGCCCTGATGTCATCGGGCGAACACCCAGGAGCAGGCGCATTGCGGCATCAGGCTCTGGGCCCGACACGCCGATTTGCGCGCGGGACTGGCCGAAACCCCTACGCCGATCGTTTCAGCTTGCTTGGGGCCTCGCAGCTTCGCAGGTCTGCCGTCGGATCGGCTGTCGAAGCACTCACCCATAGCGGTCTCTTGATGGGCTGATCTGGCCGAAGGACGGCTCTGCCTCGATCGCCTCAGCCGCAACGCCGGTCGTCCGACTTTCTTCCCCGGCCCTTTGGGCCTCCTCGCGGATCAAGAAAGTCTTCCGACCGGCATCCTCCGCTGCGCTGCGGCCCTGACGGGTGCGGCGTCGCTCGCCTCCGGCCCCGTGATCGCCATCGAGGCCGCGATGGGCGCGGTGCTCGAGACACCATCCAAGGAGAACGACCATGGCCACCATCGGCACCTTCAAGAAGAGCGGCAACGAGTTCAACGGCGAGATCGTCACCCTGAGCGTCCAGGCCAAGGGCGTCCGCATCGTCCCCGAGGCCAATCGCGGCGGCGACAACGCGCCGAGCCACCGGGTCTATGTCGGCCGAGCCGAGATCGGCGCCGCCTGGAGCAAGACCTCCAACGAAGGCCGCGAGTATCTGGGCCTCAAGCTGGATGATCCCAGCTTCACCGCCCCGATCTACGCCAACCTCTTCGATGACGAAGATGGCGACACCTTCAGCCTGATCTGGTCCCGCGCCTCCAAGCGCAACGGCGACTGAGCCGATCACCCCGCCCGGGCCAGCCCGGGCGGGGCTTCGCTTGTGAAGCCATGCACGGGCGCATCGAAACGCTGTATCAGATCGCCGGCGTGTCTCGCTCGCTCGCAGGTTCGGGATGCCGCAAGAGATCGGCGGCTTCCACGCCCAACACCCGGGCCAGCCGGTCGACGACGTCAATGCTGGCGGCATAGACGCATCGCTCCAGCGCGCTGATATAGGTCCGATCGATGTCGGCGCGATGCGCCAGCTCTTCCTGCGAAAGCTCCTGTGCCTGCCGGTATGTCCTCAGGTTGAGCGCGAGCACCTCTCGTATCTCCATGGACAAGACAGCACGGTCTTGTCGAGTATTTCACCACGGAGTATTCTCTACAGCCCTCATGCGCGGAGGCGTTGAGCGTGGAACCGAGCCCCTTGGCCTGTCGTGCGGCCGGTCGATCGATTTACTCAGTGGCCGCGCGCTCGCCTTTCGCTCACTCTCCGGGCCGGCCTTCGTTACAAGGCTGGACCCAGCCATGAACGACATTCCTTTCGCAGACCAAGCTCCCGACGCGCCCGAGCTGACCGACTATGATCGCGGTCGGATGCAAACCTATCTGCGCCTGCTGGATGCAGCCGAGGACGGCGCCGACTGGTCCGACGTGGTGCAGGTCGTCTTCGGCGTGGATCCGCTCGTAGAGCCGGGCCGTGCGCGAGCCATGCACGACAGCCATTTGGAGCGGGCGCGGTGGATCAGCGCCCGTGGCTATCAGGGCCTCGTTTGGGACCGATGACCTCGGAAGCGGCTTTCAGGGTGGCAGTTGCGCCTTTGCGGCCGAGCTGCGAGACAATCAGGATCAACGCCCGAAACGTGCTGACGGCCTGATCGGATTCCGCGATCACCGCTTCCTGCTTTCCGGGGTTCTATCTCGGCTTCACACAACCGAATCCTCCGCGCGCGCTCAACCGTAGCGCGTCTCAATGAGGGGGTTCGCAATGCCGAGTAAGCCCAACTGGCGTGATCCAGCCGCCTATCGCCAAGCCTCGCTTCTCCCGGTTGCGGACCTCGCCTGGGAGTTCCTGCGCCGAGACCCCGCCTATCGGAGGGCCTATACGTCGGCCATCCGCCAATCGCCTGAAATGGCCGATGAGGTGGTGCAGCGCTGGGGCTTGCGATTTCGCGGCGGACCCTCGCCAGGCCGCTGGCGAAACCGAAATCTACTGGCTTCCAAGCCTCGATCCGCGGGTGGTCCATCTTACCGGCGACACGACCGGCCTGGCGGTGATCACCTCGTCGAGCCTCCCGCTGCGCGACGGGAGACCCGGCGACAACGGCGTCTACACCAAGGCCGGTGCGCTTGCGGGATGCAGCACCGTCCTAAACTCCGCCGACCCTTCCGCGGACGCGCCCGTGATGGCGCTCATCCCGCTCGATAGCAGCGCGCCCACTCGCATCGAGGCGCTGGCGCACCTCTGGCGCATCCTGGTGGGCCAGCCGAGCGGATCGCCTCCGGGCGACCTCAACCCGGCTCGCCGCGCGCGCCTCGCTCTGACGCTGCGGGCCGTGGATGGTCGACAGGCGAGCGCTACCCGGCGCGAGATCGCCGAAGTCATCTTCGGCGCCGAGGCGGTGCCCAGCGGCGTCGCTTTCGACGACCATCACCTACGCAGTCGCACCGCGCGGCTGATCCGCGACGGACTTGCCCTGATCGCTGGCGGTTACCGCAAACTCCTCAAGCCTTAGCCCCGGGCAGCCGCGCACATTCGCCGGGTCGCGAATGCGGGTCAGGGTTTCCGACCCGCCTCAGCCTTTTCCTACTTCGCCAACATCCCCTCCGACCGACGGCCGCCCTCGCGGGCCGCCGCAAGCCTTCGGAGGTTCGATCATGTCTTCGCCCGCGACCCTGCCGCCGCGTTACCTGCGAACCCCCGAGGCCGCTCGGTTTCTCGGACTGTCAGGACGTACCCTCGAAAAGCATCGGACCTATGGGACCGGCCCGCGCTACTCCAAGATCGGCGGCCGGGTGGTCTACCGGGTGGAAGACCTCCAGACCTGGGTCGATCGCGGCGCCAAATCCTCGACAAGCGATGAGACGGGCAGCGTCGTGCTGCCCGCCAAGCGCCATGCCGTGCTTCCGTCGGCCTTTGCCGACGATCCGCGCCGCTGAAGCGTGGGGTTCGGTGCGATGTCCGCGCGGCGGCGATCCTCTGTTGAGCGCGAGCAGCTTGAGCTGTTCCGGGCGCTGCCTGGCGACCTCGCGCCGCGCGACGCCCAAGATTTGATGGCCTACCCGTTCTTCAGCTTGGCCAAGTCCAAGCGCCTCGCGCCGATCGATTTCCAGGCAGGTCCTGTCGCCATCCGCGTCGAGGCCGTGCCCGAGCACGGCATGGCCACGATCTGGGACGCCGACGTTCTGATCTGGGCGGCCAGCCAGCTGGTGGAAGCGCGCGACCACGGCCTTCGCACGTCACGCCTGATGGCTGCGACTCCCTATGAAATCCTGACGTTCGTCGGTCGTGGCACCTCGGTGCGCGACTATGATCGGCTGAAGGCGGGTCTCGACCGCCTGCAGGCGACGACGATCGCCACAACCATACGCCAGCCCACGGAGCGACGCCGCCACCGCTTCTCCTGGATCAACGAGTGGAAGGAGACCGCCGACGCCAAGGGGCGCCCCTACGGGCTGGAGCTGATCCTGCCCGACTGGTTCTACTCAGGCGTCCTGGACGACGCGCTCGTTCTGACCATCGACCGCGCCTACTTCGGTCTCACCGGCGGCTTGGAGCGCTGGCTCTACCGGATCGTGCGCAAGCATGGCGGGCGCCAGCCTGGCGGGTGGAGCTTCGATCTCACGCACCTCCACGCCAAGTCCGGCTCACTCAGCCCGCTGAAGCATTTCGCGTACGACTTGCGCGACATCGTTCGGCGCCAGCCTCTGCCCGGATACAAGCTGACCCTAGAGCGGCCCTACGGCTTCGAGCGCCTGGTCTTTGTCCCCACCACCGATCCGCTCGACTTCGCGATGCCCCGCCGGCTCCGGGGCCCAGCGACGGGGGAAAAGCTGTGAATCGTCTCGTGCTTTCGGGGACCGTGGCTATCGTGCCATCGGGGACCGGACCCTCGTGCTATCAGGGACCGTTTTCGCCGGAAAACGCCGCCAGTTCAGCAGTTTGCGAGCGCCTTAACTTCCCTAACCTAGAATCCTTCGGATTCTTTCTAACGCGAACCGCGCGCGGCGACGCCCGGACTTCCGGCGGGCGGCGGGGCCGTCGCCGGTCATGATCGTCGCCCTGCTCAATCAGAAGGGCGGCGTCGGCAAGACAACGCTCGCCCTGCACCTCGCCGGCGCCTGGAGCGCACGCGGACAGCGCGTGCTGGTCATCGACGCCGATCCCCAAGGCTCGGCGCTAGACTGGGCGGAGCAACGCCTTCGCGAAGGCCTGCCAAGACTGTTCGGCGTGCTGGGGCTCGCCCGCGAGACGCTTCACAAGGAGCTTCCCGACCTCGGACGCGAGGTCGACCATGTCGTCGTCGATGGGCCGCCGCGAGTCGCCGGCATCGCCCGCTCGGCTCTGCTGGCCGCCGACCTCGTCGTGATCCCGGCGCAGCCATCGCCGTTCGACGGCTGGGCGTCGGGCGAGATGCTCAGGCTTTTGGATGAGGCGCGCATCTTCCGCCCGCAGCTGTGCGCGCGGATGCTCCTGAACCGCTGCGCCGCACGCACGGTCATCGCTCGCGAGACGGCTGACGCACTCCTCGAGCAGGATCCGCCGGAAGCGGTCGCCCTGCGGCGCGAGCGGGTCGATCCCGAGCACGTCGTAGCCGGCCACCGCGAGCGCGGTCGTCAGCTCGCCCTGGCCGCAGCCGACCTCGAGCACGCGCGCGGGCGGCTCCGGCAGGTGCTCGCGGGCGAAGTCCAGGAACGTAGATTGGGCCACGATGCGGGAGACTATGGTGAGCGCAACGGCCGTCCGCCGGCTTGCCGTCGCGGCGCAGGGGTACGCGGGCCGCTACCGGCGTGCGACGACGCCGTCGGTGGAGGCCGCGATCCGGCGCCTCTCGTGCGTCCAGCTCGACTCGATCTCGACCGTGGAGCGCAGCCACCGGATCGCGCTCGCGAGCCGGGTCGGCGACTACCCGCACGACGCGGTCTCGCGGCTGCTCGCGCGCGGCCGGATCTTCGAGTACTGGGCCCACGAGGCCTGCCTGCTGCCGATCGAGTCCTGGCCGCTCTTTCGCGGCGCGATGGAGAACGGCGGCCGCGGCTGGTACGGCGCCGTCCACGAGCAGCACCCGCGGCTCGCGGACGAGATCCTGGCCGAGATCCGCGAGCGCGGGCCGCTCCCCTCGCGCCACTTCGAGGGGAAGGGCGGCGGCGGGATGTGGAACTGGAAGCCGGCGAAGGCGATGCTCGAGCGGCTCTGGAACCACGGCGACCTCGTCATCGCCGGCCGGCAGGGCTTCCAGCGCGTCTACGACCTCGCCGAGCGGG
>CALMZR010000145.1 GCA_937870845.1 uncultured Chloroflexota bacterium | reverse complement strand
GGGATCTCGATCGCGCAGCGACGGCGCTGGCGGTTTCCGGGTCGAGCATGTTTCGCTGCGCCCACGTCGCGGAGCCGGACTATCCCGGCTTGAAGGTCTTCGTCCACCGGCCAGCGCGGTTTGGGCGCGATTCGCCGATCCTGATCGTCATGCACGGCACGAAGCGAAACGCCCTCGATTATCGGAACACCTGGGCGCCGATAGCCGAGCGCCACGGGTGCCTCCTGGTCTGCCCGGCCTTCCCCAAGCGGCGCTTCCCGCGTCAGCTCTACCAACTCGGCGGCGTCGTGGACCGGGATGGGCTCTCGCAACCCCGGACATCTTGGACCTTCAGCGCTATCGAGCGCATGTTCGACCTTGTACGGGACGCCACGGCAAACACCAGCATGGGCTACCACCTGTACGGCCATTCGGCCGGCGGCCAGTTCGTGCATCGCCTGACGCTGTGCCTGCCTGATGCCCGCTTCGTCGCCGCGGTAGCCGCCAACACGGGGTGGTACACCATGCCCTCGTGGTCCGCCGCTTTCCCTTATGGTCTAGCGGAGGTCGGCATCACCTCCGAGCACCTGGCCCATGCCCTGCAGCGGCGATTGATCGTGCTCCTCGGAGAGCGCGACCTTCGCGCGGACGACCCCTATCTGCGCAATTCATCGCGGGCGCGCCAGCAAGGGGCCAACCGCTTCGAGCGCGGATGCGCGTTTTACGCGGCCGCCATCCGCGCGGCCGCCAATTGCGGCCTGCCGCTGGCCTGGGAAGTGGCGACCGTGCCGGGGGCCGCTCACGTCGACGCTGAAATGGCGCCCGCGGCGGCGCGGGCGCTCTTCTCGCGGTGACGACGCCTGGCCTCAGGCGGCGATCACCTGCACACTGATGGTGCGCAGGATATTGGCGCAGCCGAGTTCGTCGAGGGTCAGCACCGGCGTGTCGACGGCCGCGGCCGCTTCGCGCGCGGCCAGCGGCGAGGCGGTCAGCACGCCACACACGCCGTGGACGCGCACGCCTCGCGTTCTCAGCCATTCGACCCCCGTCGCGGCGGCCATAGCCTCGCCCGCGGCGAACAAGACGCCGTCCACGCGCGCGTGAAACGAAGGCGCGGCGATCAAGGCCGCCGTCTCGGCCTGATACAGCCCATCGGCGACCTCCAGCACGATCGCCTCCGCCCCGGCGGCGGCAAGGTGGTCGGTCAGCAGCTCGAAGACGCCCTCGATCTGGGTCGGCGCCGCCCGGTAGGTCGTTGCGAACCCCGCGTCGGTGAAATCAAATACCGGGCCGGCCCCGGCGTCCCGCAGCAGCCATGCATCCTTGCCAGAGCCGGTCCCGGTCACTTTGGCCGCGCCAACGTGCAGCCCAGCCGCTCGCAGCCCGCGGATGAGGTGCGCCGCCGCCGTCGTCTTGCCGGCGTTCATCGACGTGCCGACGACGGCGATCGTCAACGGCCGACGGCCGCCGTAGACCACCGGGGAGAGTGCGAAGTCGCCCAGGTTGACGACCCGGCCATCTCGGTTGGCCACGAGGCCAACTGGGGTGATCGTCGTTGCCGCCGCGGTGGTCGCGTGCTTTGATAGCACGCGCGACGCCACGCCGCCCCCGGCCACGAGGTGGCAGGAAGACAGATCATCCGGGACCTCGGCTTCGAACTGATCTGGGGCATACCGGTTCCCGTAGCAGACGAGGATCTCGTCCCCTGGAAAGAGTTGGCGGTGTCGACCTGCCGGGCTTTCGAGGCGCTTGTGCTGCCCGATCTGCGCGATCTCGGCGAGCACGACATCGCCCGGGCGTGGGCGGCAGTGCCCGGTGACCAGCGTCGCCATGCCGTCGCGGCGTACGCGGCCTGTCGTGTAGGCGGTCTTCGCCTGCCCGACTCGGCGGGGATCGAGATAGCTTGTCGTTTCCATACGGACCTCCGACATCTCCTGAACGCTGCCTCGACCGCGCGAGGCGGTCACTCAAGATGAGGCGGCGGCGCGGCGTGGTGATACCGTGCTGCGGCAGAGAATCGTGAACTCTTTACGAACTGGCATCGGGCTGGCTGGTACGGCTATTGCATCGGCAGCGCCAACCGTCGCGGGTCCGCGAGTCATTCATGGAGATCGCGTGTGGAGCCTTCTCGTCATCTCCCCGTCACGCTCTCCGTCAACGGGAGCCAATACCCCATCCTCATCGAGCCGCGCCGCACCCTCCTCGATGCCCTGCGCCACGACCTCGGCCTGACCGGCGCCAAGAAGGTCTGCGACATGGGCGACTGCGGCGCCTGCACCGTCATCGTCGACGGCAAGGCGATGTACGCCTGCCTCCTGCTGGCCGTCGACTGCGACGACCGCGAGATCACCACCATCGAGGGCCTCGCCACCGGGAACGAGCTCGACCCGGTGCAGGAGGCCTTCATCCGCGCCGACGCCTTCCAGTGCGGTTTCTGCACCTCCGGCCAGATAATGAGCCTGCGCGCCCTCCTCGATGCCAACCCCGAGCCGGACGACGATCAGATCCTCCGCGCGGTCACCGGCAACCTCTGCCGCTGCGGCGCCTACCCCAACATCCTGAAGGCCGGACGGCTCGCCGCAGATCTGCAAGCGCAAGCCGCAAGCAACGGTCAGTGAGGAAACGGATGCCGGAGATTCGCGTCAAGCCGAAGCAAGGCGAGAACGGAACCGAGCTGGAGCTGATCGAGGACGAGGGCGTCCGCGCCTGGGCGCCGGACGCCGATCTCCAGATCGTCGGGCAGCCGCATCCGCGCCTGGAGGGCCGGGAGAAGGTCACCGGCCGCGCCCGCTACGCCTCAGACGTGCGCCTGCCGGGCCAACTGTACGCTCGCGTCTTGCGCAGCCCATATCCGCACGCCCGCATCGTCAGCGTCGATATCGGCAAGGCCGAGCAAGCTCCCGGCGTCCGCGCCGTCATCCACGCCGGCAACGTGCCGCGCATCCCCTGGTACGAGGAGGGCGTGCTTTTCGAGTCGACCGTCCGCTTCGTCGGCGACGAGATCGCGGCCGTGGCCGCCGAGTCGGAGGAGCAGGCGGAAGACGCCCTGCGCCTGATCGAGGTCGAGTACGAGCCGCTTCCCTTCGTCAGCACCATCGAGGAGGCGTTGGCGCCGGATGCGCCGTGGGTCCATGATGACGGCAATATTGCCGGCGAGCCGAAAACCTACGAGCGCGGCGACCCCGACGCCGGCCTGCGCGACGCCGACGTGACCATCGACGCCGCCTATTCCACCGCCAGCGCCCTGCATAACGCCTTCGAATCGCACGGGTGCACCACCTTCTGGGACGGCGACTCCCTGACGCTATGGGACTCGACCCAGGCCATCTTTGTGATCCGTGAGCAGGTCGCCGAAAAGCTCGGGCTGCCCGAGCACCGCGTCCGCGTGGTGAAACACCACATGGGCGGCGGCTTCGGGGCCAAGCAGATCGCCTGGAAGCACGACGTCATCGCCTCGCTCCTTTCCAGGCAGGCCGGCCGCCCCGTGCAGCTTATGCTCGACCGCGAGGCCGAGAACCTGGCCGCCGGCAACCGCAACCCCACTCGCCAGCGCGTGCGCCTCGGGGCCAGGCGCGACGGAACATTGACCGCCATCGTGGCCGATATCCACCAGGCCTCCGGCGCCTACCGCACGGGCGGCGAGGCGAGCAACGTCAGTGGCACGTACCAGACGCTGTACAACTGCCCGAATGTCCGCACCGAGCAGGTCGCCGTCTACACCAACACCGGCCCCGCCGTCGCCTTCCGCGCCCCAGGTCACGTCGAGGCCGCCTTCGCCCTGGAGCAGGCGATGGACGAACTGGCGCGGACGCTGGAGATGGACCCGGTCAAACTGCGCCGGCAAAACTACTCCGAGGTCGATCAACTCGAGGGCAAGCCATTCACCCTGCCGGAAGGATTGCGCCTCAGCTACGATCGCGTCGCCGACGCGTTCGGCTGGGGCGCCGAGAAACCACCCCCGAGCAGTGAGAGCAAGCGTCGCGGCGTCGGCTTCGCCGCCCACGACTGGTCGGGCGGGACCGGTCACCCGCCCGGCTACGCCTGGATCGAGCTCAACGCGGACGGCACGGCCGACGTAATCACCGGCACGCAGGACATCGGCACGGGCACGCGCACCGGCCTGGCCCAGGTCGCCGCCGAGGAGCTGGGCTTGCCGCTCGACTGCATCGCCTTTCGGCTCGGCGACACCGCGACCGGCCCGTACTCCCCGGTCAGCTCCGGCAGCGCCACCCAGGCCACCATCGGCCCGGCCGTCCGCGCTGCTGCCGCCGAGGTAAAGGCGCAACTGCTGGAGGTTGCCTCTTCCGTGCTGGAAGTCGGCGCGGATCGGCTCAGCGTCCGCGCCGGCCGCATTCTGGTGGATGGCGACGAGGAGCGATCCATCGCCGTCTCCGCGGTGACGGAAAAGATTCGGCCGCACACGCTGCAGGGCCGCGGCGCCCGCGGGCCGAACCCGGAGGACAAGACGATCCGCACCTTCGGCGCCCAGTGCGTCGAGCTGGAGGTCGATATCGAGACGGGCGAGATCGACAGGCTGCGCATTGCTGCCGCCCACGACTGCGGCCGCATCGTCAACCCGACCCTCGTCGACAGCCAGGTGGTCGGCGGCATCACCCAGGGCGTCGGGTTCGCGCTCACCGAGGAGCGCACCGTCGATCCCCGCCTCGGCCTCGTCCTCAACGCCAACCTGGAGGAGTACCACGTGCCCACCGTCGCCGACGCGCCAGCCATCGAACACGCCCGCGTCGGCGTGCCGGACAGCGAAGCCAACTCGACCGGGGCCAAGGGGATCGGCGAGCCGCCCTTGATCCCGACCGCGCCGGCCATCGCCAACGCCGTCTACGACGCCATCGGCATCCGCTTCCGCGAAGGACCCTTGTCGAGGGCGCGGGTCGTTGCGGCATTGGCGGAACAGCGGGCGCAGGGCGAGGGGAGTCGGCCGTGAAACCATTCGACTTCGCCCGTCCCGAGACGATCGAAGACGCCGTCGCGATGCTTGACGCGCGCCCCGCGGGGCATGCGAACGGCTCGGCCCTGCTCGCCGGCGGAACCGACCTGCTGACCCTGATGAAGGCGGATCTTTCCGCCCCGGATCGTCTCATCGACATCAAGCGCCTGGCCGAGCTGGACAACCGCATCGAGGAGGACGAAGAGGGGCTCACCATCGGCGCGCTGGTCACCCTCGCCCAGCTCGAAGAAGACCCGCGCGTGACCGCGCTCTACCCGGCGCTGGCCGAGGCGAGTTCGCTGGCGGCCACCCCCCAACTGCGCCACATGGCCACCATCGGGGGCAACCTGCTGCAGCGACCGCGCTGCTGGTACTTCCGCAACCCCCACGTCCACTGTTGGCTCAAAGGCGGCGACGAATGCCAGGCGCGCCAGGGCGAGAACCAGCGCCACGCCATCTTCGACATCAGCCCCTGCGTCGCCGTCCACCCCTCCGACCCGGCGACCGCGCTCCTCGCCCTGGACGCGACGGTTCGCTTGCGCGGCGCCGCCGGGGAGCGTGAGTTGCCCATCGCCGACTTCTTCGCCCCCCCGACCGCCGAGCGCTGCACAGAGACCATCATCCGTGGCGATGAGCTTATCGTGGCCGTGCGCCTCCCGGCGGCGCAGGGATGGCGCAGCACGTACCTCAAGGCGATGGACCGCAAGGTGTGGGCATTCGCGCTTGTCGGCGTGGCCGCGGCGCTGCGGGTGGACGAAGGCCGTGTCATCGATGCCCGATTGGCGCTGGGCGGCGTCGCGCCGATTCCCTGGCGGGCCGAGGCGGCGGAGCGGCTGCTGGCTGGCTCCGACATTTCGGCTGAGGTCATTTCGCATGCGGCCGAAGCCGCGCTCGATGGCGCGCAGCCGCTGGCCAAGAACGCGTACAAGATCCTCCTCGCAAAAGCGCTGGTGCGCCGGGCGTTGATGGCGCTGAGCGGATGACACGCCTGGAGTCGGACGCCCTCTTGCGGCGCCCGCAGCGCAGGAATCAACGTGGGGCGCGACAGAATGGCGACGGGCGGTTCATCTGTGGGCGACGAGTCGGCGCTCCGCGGCTTCCGCCAGCTCGCCCCCTGGGCCGCCATCGTGCCCGGCGTCGCCATCGCCCTGGCCGTGCTGGGGTTCAACCTACTGGGGAACGGGCTGCGCGACGCGCTCGATCCGCGGTCGCGCGGGCTGTAGGTCAGAAGCCTGACATGCGCGTCGGATCATTTGCCGAGATTGATCCGGAGTTCATCGAGCGGGCGCATCCGATGGTGTGGTGCGACATGGCCACCGTCAGTCCCGACAGGCGGCCACGGACCCGAATCGGCCATCCCGTCTGGGATGGCGGCGCCGCCCGCATCGCCATCTGGAAGCGCATCGCCGCCCTCCCCGAACCGCTCGGCTACGACACCGAGGCGATGTTCGGCAGCTACGACTTCCCCGACCTCATCATCCTGCGGCTGAAAGCCTGGAGAATTCGGCTGGCGGTGGCGGGAGACGTGGCGCGGGTTCGTCGCCCTCTGGATCGCCATCCCCGCCGTGCAGTTCGCCCAGATTTTCACCAGCCTCGGCGTGACCGGGATCGTGCGCGGCTGGCCCCGACCCCGCGGCATGAATGCACACGCGGGGACGGCAGCGAAGCCGCGCGCATCCCCACGGCGACTGTGCGAATATCGGCGCCGCACGGCATGGACGGCGGACTGGCCTGAAAGAGAGAGAACTCGTGGTCGAAACCTACGCGGTTCGGGAGGGCGCGATCCCCTTCCAAGGGTACGAGACGTGGTATCGCGTCGTCGGCGACGCCGATGCGCCGGGCACGTTCCCCCTCCTCTGCCTGCACGGCGGTCCCGGAGCCGCGCACGATTACCTGGAGCCGCTGCAGGCGATGGCCGACACGGGCCGCCGGGTGATCTTCTACGACCAACTCGGCTGTGGCCGCTCGTCGCTGCCAGAGCCGAAGCCGGAGATGTGGACGGTCGACCTTTTCGTCGAGGAGGTCGACGCCGTGCGGCGGGCGCTCGGGCTCGAGCGCATCCATCTGCTCGGCCAGTCGTGGGGCGGCATGCTGGGCATGGAGTACGCGCTCACCCAACCGGAAGGGTTGGTCAGCCTCACCATCGCCAGCTCCCCGGCCAGCATGATCCAGTGGGTCGAGGAAGCGAACCGGTTGCGCCGGGATTTGCCGCCGGAGGTGCAGGAGACGTTGCTGCGGCACGAGGCGGAAGACGATTTCGCCAACCCCGACTACGAAGCGGCGGTGGCGGTCTTCTACGCCCGTCACGTCTGCCGCACCGACCCCATGCCCGACTACGTGCAGCGCACCTTCGCCGCCATCGCCGCCAACCCCGAGGTCTATCACACCATGAACGGGCCGAGCGAGTTCCACGTCATCGGCTCATTGAAGGAGTGGAACGTCATCCCGCGCCTGGGCGAGATTCGCGTCCCGACCCTCGTCACCTCCGGCCGCCACGACGAGGCGACCCCGCTCATCGCCGAGACGGTCCACCACGGCATCCCCGGCTCGGAATGGGTCGTCTTCGAGGAGAGCTCGCACATGGCCCACGCCGAGGAACCGGAGCGCTACATGGCGGTGCTCGACGATTTCCTCACGCGGGTCGAGGCGCGGCTGACGGCTGAGATGGAGCGCCATGCGTAGATATCGTGCCATTCCGCGCAAAGCGAGGAACCTCGGAATCACGGAAGCCGTCATTGAGGGCGGCGAGATTTTTCCTTCGGCGAAATGACACAATTCCTGCACGGCCTCAGTCGGGATTTCTCACGGCGAAACCCGCGCCCCCATGTGCTGATTCGCCCGCCCGTCGTCCGGAAACTCCATGCCGGCGATGGCGTTTGGGCCAACAAAGGGCGTCGCCACGTGGCCGCCGCCAACGAACTCCCAAACCGTGATCTGGAAATGCGCCATCGACTGGTAGCCGTCGCCGCCGGGTCCGGAGATGGTTCCGATCCGTTGGCCTCTCTCGACGCTGCCGCCGCGACCCACACCGCGGTCATAGGTGACATGGAACAGGGCGACGCCGTAGCCGTTGCCGGCGTCGATGAGCATCCCGCCGCTGCCGCGATCGACCCAGCGCACCGAACCGGAGATGGGGGCGTAGACGGGTTCGCCCGCCGTGTTGCCGTCAACTCTGGCCACATCAAGGGAGGTCGCGTACTGGGCAAAACTACTGCGGTTCGTGTGGGTGCCGTTGTTGTATCCCTGGACCACTTCCCATTCGCCCCCAGAAACCGGCCAGACGATGCCGGTGTTCGCCCCTCGCGCCCGGCGCTCGGCCTCCGCGGATCCGCCGCCGTCCGTCGCGGTGACAGGGTCGGGGAGGGGGGCGGGGACCGGGGTGGTGACGGCCACGGCCGGGGGCGTCACCGCGGTCGTCTCGGCGCCGGTGATGGAGAGCGCGGTCCCGTCGACCCAGCCGATCTGGCCGCCGTGCTCGACCGGGAAGTAGCCGTTCTGTGGTCCCCCGGTGGTGCGCAGCGCGGTCCCGGCCGGGACGGTCGCCAGAACGGCCGATGAGGGATCTGGCGCGGCGCGCATGTTGAGCTCGCTCATGGCCGTGGCGTCGAACGGCGTGTTGGCATCGACCACCGGCGCCGGGACCGGAGCGGCGGCAGGCGAGCCCTCCGCGATGAGGTCGACGGCCACCCAGCCTGAAGACCCATTCGCCGAAACCGGCACGAAACCGTTCTCCAGCTCGCCGTTGACCGTCAGCGGCGTGCCGGGCGGCAGCACGGTGAGCACGTCGGCGTCCGTGCCTGGCGCAGTGCGCAGATTGGCGTCCGTCGTCGTCGTGGCGGCGACCCCGGCGGGAGCCGGGGCGGCGGCGTCTGGCGCCGGTTCCGCTGCCGGGGCGGCGGCGGCGTCTGCTGGAGGCGCCGCCGCCGTGGCCGCGCCCACGTACCCGGCCGGCACATACCCGCTCTGGCCCGCGGCGACGACCGGAACCCAGGCCGTCCCATCCGCGGCCATGAGCACCTCGCCGGTCACCTCCAGCGCGCTGCCGTCGGCCAGCTCGGCCAGCGTCGCTGCCTCGTATCCGGGTTGGTCGCGCAGCAGCACGGCCTCCCCGCCCGAGGCGATGGACGCGGGCCCGCCCGCAGCGCCGTCCTGGGCCTGCACGCCCGTCAGCGCCGGCCCGAGGCAGAGCGCTATCGCCACGACCCAGGCCAGACCACGCCGCCACGCGGCGCCCCCGACGACCAGACGCATCGGTCCATCCCTCCACCGGAGCAGATGGCGCAGAGGCCCATCGCTCCGGTCCTCGCGGCGGCCGCGGCAGCCATCCCTGATCCCGCGGCGTCGCTCCCCGACCGGGTCGCTCTACCCTTGTTGTTCCTCAGCAACGCGCCGTCCCGGCGCCCTGTTTCGCGGCAGGGCGTCAAACGGCCTCCGCGAACGCTAACGTCGGCGCGGCCCCACCGGATTCATGGCCATCGTCAACGCGCCGTTAATGCCCCGGCGTCATGCTGCGTTGGCGACCGCATCGGCGCACATCGGCTAGGATGGTCCGCAACGCCGTCCACCGATCCCGAGGCAGCGACGAACCCGGTCGCGCACAGTCCACAGGAGGGCGTGATGGACTCTCAACGCTTCGATGCCCTGACGCGCCGCTGGGGGCGCGGCTCCCGCCGCCAGGCGCTGGCCGCGTTCGCCGCCGGCCTCGGCGGCCGCGTCATCCTCGCCCCGGACGCCGAAGAGGCCGCCGCCGCCTGCAAAGGCCCCAACGCCAGGTGCAAGCGCAACGCCGACTGCTGCGCTGGCGATGGTCTGCGCTGCGTGAAGGTCGGCAAGAGCAAGAAAGGCAAGAAACGCCGCAAGCGCTGCCGCTGCAAGAGCGGCACGTGCCCGCCGCAGACGCCGTGTTGCATTGGCGGCAAGTGCCAGCCGTATTGCGCCGATGAAATGGGGACCGACCTTTGCTGCGCTGATTGCTTTGTTGAGATCCTGCTCAACGGAAATCCGGATCTTGCCAACCCCGTTTGCTGCCAAGCGAGCGGCGGCACGATCTGCGGGCCGAAAAAGAAAAAGCAATCGGACGACCGCTGCTGCTACCCGTCTGAGTCCTGCGTGAAGGGGACTTGCTGCTGCGACGGGTGCAAAGGGGCAACGGTCTGTGGCGGTGACGAGTGCTGTGCGCAAGATGTGTGCTGCAACGGCAAATGCTGTGGGGACGGGAAGGTCTGCGCGACGACGCCGGACGGTCCCATGTGCGTCTCCGCGAACCGTCCCTGCGATGAATGCTTTGAGGGCGAAGAATGCCACGCTGGTGTCTGCTGCCCGCAAGAGCGTCGCTGCGTGAACCACATCGGCGTCGAAAAGTGTTGCGCAGTCGGCGAATACTGCGAACAACCGGGGCACCCAAGCGGAGGATGCTGCGACATTAACACGACGTGCTATGGGTCCTACAAAGGACACCGCGTCAGACGCTAGCGCCTCACGAAGGGCCTTGACCATGGATGCCATTCGGTTCGACGACTTGAACAAAGCCTGGATCGCCGAGGCGAGCCGGCGCCGAACGCTGGCGGGGTTGTTCGCTGGCGCCCTTGGCGCCTCGGCCTTGCCGACGCCAACGATACCCTTGCGTCCAAGTCCGGCCGGTGCAGGGAACCATGCGGCGAGTGCGCAGTGTGCGAGGCGGGGATGTGCCGGAATACCACGCGGGGCAAGAAGCGGTGCAAGCGGGGCCGCTGCGCGCCAAAGGAGAACGGCACGGCCTGCGCTGGTCCCGGGTTCTGCTGGAACGGTGAGTGCACACCTACCTGATGATCGGCGGTCCATGGCGCTTTCCGACGGCTGGCGGCGATTGGAGCATCCCATGAACGGCAACCTGCTGGCTCTCATGACCCGTAGTGTCACCGGCTCGAACCGACGCCGCGTGCTGGGCTTCGGCTCCGCGGGGGTTCTGACCACGATCGGTGCGCGCCTCGACGGCCCTGAAGCAGAGGCGAAGAAGCGCAAGAAGAAGCGGAAGAAGAAGGCGGGCACGCCGCTGCAGGTGGCGTTCCAGTGCCCAGGGCCACCTTCGTTCATTTCGACCTGTAACGGCGCCTGCCGGTTGGCGCAGGTCTTTCGAACGACGCGCGGCGGGCGGCTGAGCCGCATCCAGTTCTCCATCGACAAACCGGCCGGGTCCACGGGCGATTACGTGGTGCAATTGTTGCGGGTCGACAACAGCGACACCCCGCTGCACGCTCCCCTGGATATGCTGGCGGCCACCACGGTTGCGGACGCCGACGTGCCCGAAGGCGAATCGCTGCTGACGGCAAACTTCGCCGGGCCGCGCCTGGAGGCCCAGACGGACTACGCCGCCGCGGTTGGCCGCATGGGAGGCCAGATCCGTTTCGGCGCGGTCCCCAATACGTCGTGCGGCGGCCAGCTCTTCGTCGCCCTCGGGCTGGGGCCCTTCGACTCCGACATCGCCGTCTCGTCGTCTCCGTATTCGTTGCGTAGCGGGGCCTTGGCGATCGCGGGAGAGGGCTAAAGAGCGCCCTCGCCAGGACGCGTCCCGGCCGCCGTGAGCGCCGGCATCACCTGCTCGGGCGCCAACGCGCGCCCCTCGCCTCGGGCGGCCGCGAAGCCGGCCTCCCCGAGCGCCGCCCGCGCCATCGCCACGCAGCGATCCAGGTCGGGTTGGAGAAACGCGGGCAACGCGATCCCGGTCGTTTCCCGCAGCACCTCGGCAGCGCCCAGGAGCCGGGCGCACCGGTCGGCGTCGCCCCGGTCACACGTCACCCCCGCCAGGCCCTCGATCGCTTCGGTCAGGAACTGACGGTCGCCGATCTGCCAGGCAATGTGGGAGCTCTCCCCCAGCAGCGCCTCGGCCCGGCTCATGTCGCCGCGCAGGTGGGCGAGACGCCCGAGGTGCAGCAGGGCGAAGGCGATGCCGCCACGGTCGCCGAGGTCGTGATAGCGGTGCAGTGATTCCGCATACAGCTCCTCGGCGCGGTCGAGATTCCCCTGCCTCTGCACGGCGTGGCCCAAATCCGCCGTCGCGTCGGCGATCCCCTGCCGGTCGCCAAGCTCGCGCAGCACGCGCAGCGATTCTTCCTGCAACGCCGCCGCCCCGGCATAGTCGCCTTCAAGAAAGACCAGATTGCCGAGTCCGCCAAGGACGTAGCTCAGGTTCCGCTGGTCCCCCAGATCGCGGAACACCTCCAGACTCTCACGGAATGCGGCCGCCGCGCGCTGGTGGTCGCCCAGGTCGAGCGAGACGAACCCGAGGTTGGCCAGGCAGGCGGCGAGCTGGGGCCGGTCGCCCGTCTCGCGCGCCAGGGCGAGACCCGCTTCGAACAGCTCCACCGCCCGCTCCGGGTTCCCCATCTTGTCCGCGATGATGCCGAAGTCGGTGAGCGAGCGAATCTCGCCGCTCCGGTCGCCGATCTCGCGCCGCAGCGTGAGCGCGGACTCGTGATGCACCGCGGCGGAAGCCAGGTCCCCCTGCGCTTCCGCCAGCGCGCCGGCGCCGTCGTGGGCGGCGGCGCGGGTCGCCGGTTCGGCTTCGTCGGCTTCGCCGAGGGCGTGCTCGAGCCAATCCCGCCCCTCGCCGAAATAGCCGCGCTGCTGCCAGAATCGCCAGAGCGCCGCCGCCAGCCGCAGCTCGGCCCCGGCGGCTCCCATGTCGCGAAACGTCGTCAGCGCCTGACGCAGGTTGTCGTGCTCGGACTCCAGGCGGTCGTGCCACGCGCCCTGCTCCGGACCCGTCAGCTCCGGCTCCGCCGTCTCGGCGAGCGCCAGAAAGACCTCGGCGTGCCGCTGCCGCATCGCCTCCGCCTCGCCGCCGAACTCGAGCCGCTCCCGCGCATACTCCCGGATCGTCTCCAGCATGCGCAGCCGAGAGGCGCCGTCCGCCAGCTCGATCCGGCGCAGCAAGCTCTGGTCGACCAGCGAGGCGACGAGATCGAGGACGGAGGGGGGAGAAGAGGGGGAGAGGGGGGCGCCTGCGGCTGAGGGGGGAAGAGGAGTTTGGGAAATCGTCCCTCCCT
>CALMZR010000144.1 GCA_937870845.1 uncultured Chloroflexota bacterium | reverse complement strand
CTGATGACCAGCGTCCCCATATTCCCAACGCGGAAACCAACGACATACCGCCAGTCGTAGACCAATGCAAACTCTTGGGCCAGAGGCGACCGGAAAGGACTCCGCATGAGGACACTGCTGAAGCTTCTCCAATGTCGCCGCCACGTCATTGGCCCGTTCCCGGCATGGTTGGTGGCGGCCACGCTTGCCGTGCAGCCGGTTTCGACCGCGCCGGCAACCGCGTGCACCGAGACGCCACGGCCGGCGTCGGAATTCGTCGTGCCCACCGACCCGGCTCCGGCCGGACGATCCATGCGCATCATCGAGGACTGGGACCAGTTGCCGGTCGGAACCCCGGCCACGGCCGAGGATGCAGCGGCCGCGCAGGCGTTCGCCGAGCTGTACACCGCGTGCCAGAACACCGGTAATCTGCGCCAGCTCACGGCGCTCTACACCGACGCCATGCATCGAGGCTCCCTGGCAAACCTCTTGCCCTTGCCATTTCAGCCCCAGAACCCGCTGGAGGCGCTATATGCGTTGCTATTCGACCCAAACGGCAAAGACGCCGCGGAGGCGTCGGCGCAACTGGCGCAGGATCTGGCGGCGCCCCCAACGCCGCTGTCGCCGCCGATCGCCGCCGCCGAGGTACGGGATGTCAGAGTGCTGCCGGACGGGAGACTGGGCGCCGTCCTGATGCAGGACTCGCGCCCAACCGAGTTCCAGATCTACGTGCGCGTGGATGGCCGGCTCCTGCTCGATGAGCGGATGGACTTTCGCTAGCATCACGCGCCCACATCGTGGCATGCTGAGCCTACAGGACGAAGCATCTCGGCTCCCAGAACTCGGTTTCCCATGAGCCGAGATGCTTCGCTCAGCATGACGCGGGGGCGGAGCGCCGCTTTCGACGGAGTCGGCGCCGCTTCAAATCAAGACGATGGCCAGCATGCCCAGATAGCCGATATGGAACCCGGCGACATACCGCCAGTCGTAGCGCAGCTCGATCGGTGACCGGTTCGGCGGGGCGATGAGGGCGAGGACGAGCAGCGCGGCGAGGATCAGGGCTGGATCGAGGATGCGGCGCGCCAAGGATCCAGGCGACCAACCACCGGCTTTGCTGTGCGAGATCGTGGCCCTGGGTTTCGCCTTAGCGAGAAACCGCGCGCCTCAGCAGGATATTACGGCTCGTCGAGCACTTCGAGCCAGAGGACCGGTTCGGGGTTGCCGTCGTCGTCGCCGGTGACGCCGTCGACGGCCTGGGAACGAGATGCCTCGGTCTCCAGCCACATCTGGGTCTGTTGCGGCGTCGGCCGCTCGCCGGTGGCCGCGAGCTCCTGGGCGATGAAGTGCGCCGCCGCGCCGGCGACGTGCGGCGATGCCGCGCTGGTCCCCGATTCGCGCACCGGCTCGCCGCGGTTAGAGAGGGAGAGGATGCAGTCGCCGGGGGCCATGATGTCGACGTCCGGACCGTCGTTGGAGAAGGGGAGAAAGGTGTCGTCGCCATAGCCGGAGCAGGTCGTCGGGCCATCTTTCCCCGGCGCGCCGTCGGAGTCGGCGAGACCGGAGACGGTGATCACCTCGTCATACGCCGCCGGCACGCGGGCGCCGGCGCTCGTCCCCTGATTGCCGGCAGCCACGACTACCGGGATCCCGGCGTTGACGACGTTGCAAATCGCCTGGTGGAACGGGGTGTTGGAGCAGGGGCCGTCGCTCCCCGCGCCGCTTAGGCTGAGGTTGACGACATCGATGGTCGCCTGCCGTTTCACAACCCAATCGAGCCCGCAGATCACGTCCCCGAACGTGCCGCCCCCCCCCGCGTCGAGCACCTTGACGGCCCAGATGCGGGCTCCTGGCGCGACCCCGACCACGCCGGCGTCGTTGTCGATGGCGGCGGCGATGCCGGCGGTGTGGGTGCCGTGGCCGTTGTCGTCTTCCCACGGTTTGGTGCGCCGTCTCTCGCGCCGCTGCCTGCGCTTCTCCTTCTTGCTCTTCTTGTCGTTGTTCCCCTTTTTGCCCTTCTTCTTCTTCTTTTTCTTCTTGGGGTCGACGCAATCCTTGCCGCCGGCCACCCGCAGGTCGTTGCGCCGCGTGACGCCGGTATCGAGGATGGCGATGTCCGCGTTCACCGGGGAGTCGACGGCGAGACGGTTCGTGCCGTTCTCCGTCGGGACGCCGGCGCGGCGGACGCCGGTCGGGACCGTCTGCGCCTCGGCCTGCACCGGGCCGTCGAGGAAGATCCGCCGCACCGAACGGGCCGAAGCGGCTTCGGTCACGGCGTCGGCCGGGAGCGTCCCGGCGAACCCGGTGAAGACCTCTTCGTAGACGTGGGTCAGCTCGACGCCAAGCTCCGCGGCGACGGCGACCGGGTCCTCGCCCTCGTCGAGAATGACGATGACCTCTTCGCCGCCCGCTTCCTGGGCCGACGCGGGCGCGTCGGAGCCAACGGGGAGGACGCCGAAGCCGACGACCGCCGCGATCAAGGCCAGCAGCAGCCGCATGGGCAGGCACATTCCGGATTGTGCGTTCATTCGCGTCGGCACGTCGGCGTCACCACGGGGATCGGGCGTTTCGCGCCGCGGTCGCGCGACCACGGCAAGGGGAATCATGCGACATAATTGTTGAATCCGACAAGGCGGTCCCAAGCACGTTGGTTGGAGCGGCCTGCCGCCATCGTGTCATTCCAACGAATGAGGAATCTCGGGGCTCATGGCGGCGATGTCCCGTGGCGCCGAGATTCCTCGCTTCGCTCGGAATGACACGGGGTGGCGCTTGGAATGACACATCGTGCCCACGTCGGCGTAGGGTACATTGGCGGCGGCTCAGCGTTTGCCCTTCCCGCCGCGTTTGCCCTTGCCCTTCTTGCCGGCCTTGCCTTTGCTCTTGCCTTTCTGCTTGCCGTCTTTCGTGTCGAGCACCGTGAACGGGGCGGTCGCCGCCGAGCGGTTGTCGGTGACCGCTTCGATCTGGTAGGTCCCCCTGGCCAGTCCGCGGGGTACGGTAAAGGTTGCATTTGCCGTGCCATCCACGCCAGCGACCGCGTCTCCCAGTTTGACCGACTGGCCGTTGCGCTGCCGCCAGATGGCGACCGCTTCGGCGGCGTTCAGCCCGCGCACGGTGACGGTGAAGGCGACGCCGGGTTTGCCGGACGAGCGCGACAGCGACAACGGCGGGGCGGGGACGGAGCCGATCTTGTCGATGGCCAGGGTGTAGGTCTGGTCGAAGCCGGCCCGCCCCTCGACTTCGGCGATGCCGACCAGAAACGAGCCGTTGGCGGGGGCGGTGAAGGTGATGGCGGAGGAGGGGTCGCCCTCGGCGCGGTCGTCGTTGGCGCCGAACTCGGCCATGCCGTCCCAGCGCTGCTCCTCGAAGCCGCGGTAGAGGACCAGGCGGGTATCGACGTCCGGAGCCAGATTCGTCGTCTCGATGCGGTAGGTCTCGCCGGCCTTGGCGCGGATGAGCGCCCAGTCCGTGTCCCCCGGTTCGGAGCAGAAGGCGCGCGGCTGGTCGTGCCCGATCTGGAACGCGGGCATGGGAACCTTCCAGTAGTCGTACCAGAAGGCGTCGTCCGGCTCCTGGCGGGCGTCGGCGCAGGTCGGGCCGCTGCCGGTGGTCAGGTAGTGGCTGTCGGCCATGTTCCAGTGACGGGTCAGGTAGCTTCCCGGTTTCGGCCGCGCCGCGAAGTAGTCGTTGTCGCCGCAGTCGAGGCGGAAGTCCTGGGCGCCATCCGTGCAGACGTCGCGCATCTTCGGGTAGTAGGGCTCGTCGGAGTAGCACATCACGTCCCACTCGTCGATGCAGTGCCCGCCGCGGGACGAGTTGGGGGCGGAGTCCTGCACCGCGCCCAGGGTGTGCGAGATCTCGTGGGCCATGCTGCCGGCGTCCCAGCAGGGGACGTCGACGCGGGCGTAGCCGGTAAAATCGTGCGCCGACGTGTCCGGGTCGTCGGCGTTGGCGCCGCCGGCGTAGGTGCCGACTCCGCAGAAGACGCTGGCGTCGACCATCATCAGGTACTTGCGGTCGAGGTCGTCGTAGCCGGCCTGATCCAGCCGCTGAATCAGGGAGCCAAAGCCGGAAATGGCGTTCGGGGCCGCCGACACCGACCGCACGTCGACCCGGCAGTTGGCGTCGGTGACGAAGCGCACCCGCAGCGATCCGCCCGTCTTGCGCGCGCTCTGGTCGACGATGGTGTCCATCTCGGCGGCGAGACGGCGGAAGGTCGGCAGCAGCTCGTCGAGACGGTTGGGGCGGTCCTGGCGGTGGACGTAAACCATCTGGACGCGGGGCCCGGAGACGCCGTCATCGATGCAGAGGGCGCGCGGGGCGACGGTCGCGCTTTGGGCGCCAGTTTCCGGCTCGGCGGCGCTCTCTGCCTGGCGATCGCTCTCGCCGGCTGGCGGCTCCGGGTCTTCGCCGTGGGTGCAGTAGACGCGGTCGTCGACGCGCAGCGCGATCAGGTCGTTCCCACACTCCATCGCCTCGATGCTGTCGGCGTTCGCGGCGGCGATGCGCTGGGCGTCGAGCGCGGCTTTGGCGCCCTTGCCGCGCCGCTTGTCGTCCTTGTCCTTGTCCTTGGCTTTCCCTTTGCCGTCCGTTTTGCTTTGCCCCTTGTCGTCTTTGTTCTTGGCCCGCTCATTCTTCTTGCCGTCCTTGGCGACGGCGGGCGAGGGGGAGCCGACGGGAGCATCGGCCGGTGAAAGACCGGTCGCGGCCGAGGAGGCGATGAGGACCAAGACGAGGAGCAGCCGCGCCGCCGCGCCACGCAGTTGGGTCCGGATCGGCATGATGACGACGCTCCGCCGCGACGAGTGCCCGGTATCAGATGACGGCCGGGCGCTCCGGCAGGGACGAACGGCGCGAATAGTAGCGAGTTGGCGAAGTTTGCACCACATAATGGTGAGGCATCACCGGCCGTCGTCCCTCGCCTCCAGTCCTTCTCCGTCCCCAAAGCGCCGCGCCGCATCCGTGTCATTCCGACGAAGGAGGAATCTCGGCGCTCAGGGAAACTCGTGTCGGTGGCGCCGAGATGATTCTTGGGAGTCCTCGCTTTGCTCGGAATGACACGATACTAGGCGCGGGACGCAAGTCTCCTTGGGGCCGGAAGCGCAGCCTGGGTGAGGGCCGCTACCTCCGCCGCAACCGCAACCCCAGCAACCCCAGCACCGGCCACACCAACCCAATCCCAACCGTCCCCAGCCCCGGCAGCGCGCCCGCCGCGGCGCCGGACCACATGGGGCCGGCGCCGGTGTTGGGCGGGCTCTTGGCCCCGACGCAGTTGAAGATCCAGACGCTGGCCCGCTGGCCCGCCTCCACGATGAGGTGGCCTTGCGCGGTGACGCTGTCCGACTCGGCGTGGCACCACTGGGCGTCGACCTCGGTCAGCTCGTACGTGCCGGGTTGGAGGCGGGTGAAGCGCAGGATGCCGTCGCCGTCGGTGGCGTCGGTGACGACCGGCAGAAATTGGTCGTTTTGCAGAATCGCCAGGCTGAAGCGGACGCCGGCGCCCTGCGGGTTGCAGAGGCCGAACCAGTCGTAAGAGGCGGGCGGCGTGGTGATGGGGCAGGCGTACTTGTAGACCGTCACCGCGCCGGTGCTCCCGGTCAGATCCTCCGGTACGTTGAAGAAGTAGCAGGTGACGTTCTGGCCCGAGGCGAGGCGCAGCCCGAGCGAGTCGCCGACGGCGCGGCCGTCCGGCGCCGCCGGGTCGAGCCCGCAGAAGGCGTAGATGGCGACGACGCCGAGGGGGGTCTCCTCGCGCAGGCGGTAGTCGCCGGGCGGGAGGTTGTCGAAGCGGGTCTGGCCGGCGAACCCGCCGTCGCCGGTGACGCGGCGGGCCGAGACCGCGCCGGAGAGGCGGAAGCCGACGTTGCTGGTCAGGTTCTGCTCGCTGAGGCACCCCTCGGCGAAGTCGAGCCAGACGCGGCCCTGGAAGCCGGGGGCGCAGGTGTACTTCAGCACGTCGACCGCGGCCGGGGCCGGGGCCTCCGGCTCGACGTAGTTGATGACCACCACCGTCGTCAGCGTGTTGACGGAGACGACGAGGGCTTCCGCGGCCCCGGACGTCAGCTCGGTGAGGACGTACTCGCCGGTCTGCAGCGTCGTCTGGAAGCGGCCTCCGGCGCCGGTGCGGAACTCGATCGGCCCGGAGGGGCCGTCGAGGACGAAGGCCGCGTCGCCGAGCTCGCAGCCGGCGGTGCGGGCCAGCCCGCCGCCGTCCGGATTGGACGAATCGACGAAGACGATGCCGCCGCCGCCCGGCTCGACCGGGCAGACGAACTTGCGGACCTGGATGGAGCCGCTGTCCGGCGCCGGCGGCTCCGGCTGGTTGACGACATCGACCGTCGAGGTGCTGCCGGGGCGCACGGTGACCGGGTCGAGGGCGGGGCCGCCCAGGAAGCCCGGCGGCGCCTCGGTCTCGACCACGCGGTAGGAGCCCGGGGCGAGACCGGAGAAGACCAACTCGCCGTTCGCGTCGGTGCACGATTCGCCGGCCGCGTCGAGGATCTCGAAGCAAGCGTCGGCGAGAGCCACGCCGTTCGGGTCGAACTTGCGGATCAAGATGCGCCCGGTACGCAGCCGGTTCTCCACCTCGACGTCGAGGGTGCGGTTCTCCGTGATCTGCACCGCCACGTCGGCCGCGGTCTCGTAGTCCGCTGAAGGCCGGCGCGTCTCGCGCAGGGTGTAGCTGCCCGGCGCGACGCCGGCGATGAGGATCGTCCCGTCGTCGGCCCCGTCGTCGGCGTCGCAGCGTGGGGTGAGGGCGTCGCCGTCGGCGTCGACCAGGGTGAAGCAGGAGCCGGCCAGGGCTTCGCGCTGGGTATCGACCTTGCGGATGCGCAGGTCGCCGGTGATGTCCGGCTCCGGCTCCGGCTGGTTGCGGACCGTGACCTGGGTGCGCTGGTTGGCGGTGATAGTCACGTCCTGGTCGGCGGAGGCGAGGAATCCGACCGGCGGCTGCGTCTCGCGCAGGATGTACGTCCCCGGCGCCACCGTGCCGACGACGATCGCCCCCGCGCCGCGATTGGCGTCGCTGGCGTCGTTGTCGCACAGGGAGTAGACGACCCGGCCGTCCTGGATCAGGGCGAAGCAGGCTCCGCCCAGGAGCTGGTCGGCGTCGTCGGTCTTGCGGATCGCGAGGCTGCCGGGGCTGACCTCGTTGGTGACGGTGACGGTGACGGCCTGGCCGGGATCGAGCCGGGTCGCGGTGTCGCCGGCGGGGGCGAACCCGCCGTCCGGGGGCGCGATCTGGCGCACGAGGTAGGAGCCGGCCTCGAGATCGGTGAACTCGGTGATGCCCTCTTCGCCGGCATCCTCGTCGCAGGCCTCGACCGTGCTATTGCCACGCACGAGGGCGTAGCAGGCGCCGGGGAGGAGGTCGCCTTCGGGGTTGACGGTTTCGACGTCGATCTGGCCCGTATCGTCCGGCGCGGCGCGGTTGACAACGGAGACTTCGCGCACGTCGCCCGCGGCCACCCGAACCGATTGGTCGGCAGCCGCCTCGTAGCCGTTCGGCGCCTCCGTTTGCGTCAGGGTGTAGCGCCCGGCGCGGAGCCGGTTGATGAGAATGCGGCCGTCGGAGGAGTTGTCGTCGCCGCTGCGATTGTCGCAGACCTCGACGGTCGGCTCGGTCTCGCCGTCAGCGATCAGGCTGAAGCAGGCCCCCGCCAGGTACGTCCCGTCCTGGTCGCGGACGCGGATCAGCAGCGAACCGCGCTGGTTCTGCTGGGCGCGGACGCGGAACTCGGCGCGCGTGGGGCGAGCCCCGCTCCGCACGGAGACGGAGCGGCGCGGCCGTGCTTCCTGCGGCAGCTCGACGTCGGTCGACTCGATCGCCGTCTGCAAGACGGCTTCGTACGTGCCGGTCGGCAGCCCCTGCACCACGAGGAGGCCAGGCTCGCCGGAGGCGTCCCCTTCGCCGTTGTCGCAGAAGGGGCCGAAGCTGCCGGGGGCGCCGGCGAGCGTGTAGCACTGGTCGGTGACCGGGTTGCCCTCGTCGTCGAAGGTGAAGAACTCGACCGCGCCGGTCTCCTGGGCGGCCGGCTCGCTGACGACCTCGACGCTCGTGGCGTCGGCGCCGTGTTCGAATTGGACCGGCGCGGCGGGGGCGAAACCTTCCGCGGCGCGGGTCTGGGTGACGGTGTAGGCGCCGGGCGGGAGGGCGCCGAACTGGACGACGCCGGGGCGGTTGTCCAAATCGCCCGGTGCGTTGTCGCAGCGCTCGGCGAGCGGGACGCCCGCGGCATCGGCGACCACGAAGCAGCCGCCGCCGAGGCGGGCGCCGTCCGGGCCGAGGCTGCGCACGGTGAGGACGCCCGGCGCGGCCGGTTGCTCCTGCTCGGCGGTGGCCTCTGGCTCGAGTGTCGGCTCCGGGGTTTCCTCCGGCTCCGGCGTCTCGGTCGCTTCCGGCTCGGGCGTGGCCGTCGGTTCGGGCGAAGGCGTCGGTGTCTGCGGCTCGGCCGGGTTGGTCAGGGTGATTTCCAACGTCTGGCCGGGCTCGACCGTGACCGTCTGCTCGGGCGCGAGCTGGCGCCCTTCCCCGGCCTGGGTCTGGGTCATCAGATAGTCGCCGGGAGGCATGTCGGGGAAGTTGAGGCGGCCGTCGTCGCCCTGGTCGCAGATGTCGGCCAGGGTAAGGGCGTCGCTTTGCAGGGTGAAGCAGGAGCCGCCGAGGGGCTGCCCGCTCTCGTCCTCGACCAGGATGACGAGCGTGCCGGTCTGCGCGGCGAGGGGAACGTCGACGACGACGGCGGCTCCCGCCTCGACCGCCACTCCCTGCGCCTGGGGCTCGACGAAGCCCGCGGGGAGATCGAACAGTTCCAGGGTGTAGGCGCCCGGCTCGACGTCCTCGAGCCGGATCACGCCGGGGCGGTCGTCGGCGTCGTCGTCCTCGTTGTCGCAGGCGATCAGGCCGTTCTCATTATCGCGGAACAGGTCGACGCAGGCATCCACCGGCTGCCCCGCCGCGTCGACGATGCGGACCTCGACGCTGCCCGGCTGCTCCGCTTCCGGCTCGGGCTGCCCGAAGACGAACTCGACCGCGGCCGTCTCCCCGGCGACGACGTCGATGGTCTGACTCGCCGGAAGTTCAGGAAGTTCAGGAAGATCGAACAGCTCGACGGTGTAGGTCCCAGCCGGCACGACGTCGAGCCGGATCTGGCCGGGTTGGTCGTCGCCGTCGTCCTCGCCGTTGTCGCAGGCGATGACCTCGGCCGCCGCGTTGAAGAGATCGACGCAGGCGACGACCGGCTGGCCTTCGCCGTCCACGATGCGGACCTCGACGGCGCCCGTGTCGGCCGGCTGCTCCTGCGCTGCGCCGTGCCGGAAGAGCGCGCTGGCCTCCTCGCCGGCCACGATCTCGATGTCCTGGCGGGCGGGGTCGGCGGCGTCCGTGTCGGTCGGCGGCGCGGTCTGGTTGATCGCCAGCGGGCCGGGCGCAATACCCTGGATGGTGACGGCGCCGTCGCCATCGTCGTCGCAGAAGGGGCCGAAGGTCTGGCCGCCAGGCGGGATCTCGACGGTGTAGCAGGCGGCGGGAAGGCGGGCGCCGGCGTCGTCCTCGGCCAGGATGGCGACGCTGCCCGTCCCGGGCTCGGACGGGGTGAGGACGATCTCGAACGGGGTGAGCTGGCCGGCGGCGACCTCGACCGTCGTCGGCTCGGGCGCGTCGAACCCGTCGGGCGGCGTGACGCTCAGGAAGTAGGCTCCGGGCGCGAGCGCGGCGATCTCGATCTGGCCCGGCTGCGGGCTGGCGTCGCGTTCGGCGTCGTCGCAGACGGAGAGGATGGCGACGCCGTCGTCGAGCTCGACGCAGGCGCCGGGGAGCGGCGCGCCGTCCGCGCCCTGGACCGTGACGATGACGCGGCCATCTTCGGTTGGGACGACCTGGGGGCCGCCTTCCGGCGTCTGCTCCGGCTCCGGCGTTTCTTCCGGCTCGGGGGGCTGCTCCGGCTCCGGGGTCGGTTCCGGCGCTTGGTCCGCCGGGGCGTTCTCCAGCGGCAGCTCGATCGTGTCGCCCTCGGGCACGTCGACGGTCGTCTCCGGCGCGAGGGAGAACCCTTCGGCCGTCCGCGTCTGGGTGACGGTGTATTCCCCAGGCGGGATGTCGGGGATGTTGAGGCGGCCGTCGTTCTGGCGGTCGCAGACCTCGGTCAGCTCGACCGGGCCGCGCACATCGAAGCAGGTCTCGGGGACGGGATTGCCGTCGTCGGCGGCGACGACGAGGATGAGCCGCCCCGGCTGACCCTCTGCCGGCCGGTACTCGACCGTGGCCTCGGCCAGGGCTCCGGCGGTCACCTCGACGTTTTGCCCGTCGGCCGGACGGAAGCCGGCAGGAGTTTGCGCCTCTTCGATGCGGTAGCGGCCGGCGGGGATAGTCCCGAAGTCGATCGTGCCGTCCTCGGCCCCGTCGTCGCCATCGCAGCGCTGGATCGCCTCGCCGGTGTCGCGGTTCGTCAGCGCCCAGCAGGCCCCGAGGACCGGGTTGCCGTCGCGGTCGCGCAGGTCGAGGGTCGCCTGGCCTTCGCCGTCCGCGGCCGGCGGTGGCTCGGCCGGCGCTTCCGGCGTCTCGGCGGGCTGGATGGCGGGAACCTCTTGCGCGGACTCGTGCGGAACCCGGACGCGGTTTCCGGCCGGCTCGACGGTGACGGGGAGATCCTCTACGGCGGCGAACCCCGCGGGTGGAACGGTTTCGCTGAGCGTCAGCGGGCCAGGAGGGACGCCGTCGAAGACGATCGTGCCGTCGCCGTCGTCGTCGCACAGCTCGAAGTTGAACTCGACGATGGCGTAGCAGGCGTTGGGGAGCGGCTGCCCGGCATCGTCGACCGGGACGACGGTGAGGCGGCCTGGCTGGTCGCCGGGTTCGGAGACGGGTTGCTCGGACGGCTCGCTGCCGGCGGGTGGCTCCTCACCCGGCTCTTCGGCGGGCACCTCCGTTGCCGGCTCCTCGGCCTGGCCGCCAGCCGACTGTGCCGTCGCCTCGGCGCGGCCAGCGCCGAGGGAGAGACGCTGGTCCTCGGCGGGGGCGCCGCCTTCGGGGGTGAAGGTCTCGCGCAGGGTGTAGTTGGCGTCCTCCAGGCCGTTGGGCGCGCGCAGCTCGACGACGCCGTCGTTCTGGCCGTCATCGCCGTCGCAGGCTTGCGTGCGCAGCCGGTCGTCGCGGTCGATGAGGGCGAAGCAGGCGCCGGTGCGCGGCGCGCCGCTGGCATCGACGGCGGAGACGGTGAGAGTGGTGTCGCGCACGGTGTCCTTGGCCGCGACCGCGCCGGAGGGGTCGACACCGACGAGGACGCGGCGCGGGCCATCGAGGCTGACGCTATCCTGGGCGACGGGCTCGCCGTCGAAGAGGATCTGGAAGCCGTAGTTGCCCGGCTGGGCGTCCCAGAAGACCTCGAAGCCGCCGCCCCGGTTGGGGGCCATGGCGAACTGCTCGCCGAGGTCGGTGACGAGGGTGGCGACGGTGAGCACGGGGTCGCCGACGATCTCGCCGGTGAGGCTGTCGTAGCGGACGTAGGCGCCGACGGCATCGCCGGGGATGCTCAGGGGGATGTCGCCGCCGTTCGGATCGCCGCCGCGCCCGAGCGAGCGGTCGGCGTCGCTGGAGGCGACGACGCGGAAGGTGTAGTCGCCCGGCGGGATGGGGAGGACGGCGGTCCAGATGCCGTCGCCGTCGCTGTCCTCGAGCTGGGTCAAGGGGCAAGAGGGGTCGAAATCGGCCGGGCAGCCGAGGGCGGTCTGGAACGAGCCGGCCAGCGCCACGCGGTTCGGGGCCGGCAGCGGCGGCGGGAACTGCCCATCCTGCTGGGCCGCCGCGGCCAGGGGAGTGAGCGGGACGAGGGGCGCGAAGAGGCTGACGAGGAGGGAGAGCGCAAAGAGCGTATGGAAGACGCGCGCCGAGGCGCGGAAGGCGCTGTTCCGAGAGCGACGGGACGACGCGCGCATGCAATCCCCCTCCGGGGTGTGAAGGTGTCGGGGTGACGGGGTGTTGGGGTGTCAGGACCGAGTTTCTCGACTCAGGCGGTCGCCCCTGTCACCCTGACGTCCCTGTCACCCAGTCACCCTCGCTCCCTCCGTGTACCCTAACATGGCCGTCCCGTGGCACGGGGCGCGATGGAGACGACGGCTTGCATCCGTGTATACGCGCATGAGGGGTCGGATGTTTCCACCCGTTGCCGCGAATCGGATGCCGCGCACGTTTGGGCCAGATGCGGGGACCGTTTGGACCGGGGTTGGGGGGTAAGGATCATGGGCGCGGGCGAGGGGCGAGAGTACCGGATCGCGGTGATTCCGGGAGACGGCATCGGCGTCGAGGTGATCCCGGAGGGGTTGCGCGCGTTGGACCGTCTCGCCGCGACGAGCGGCGGCCGCTTCGGCTTCGTCTACGAGTCGTTCCCGTGGGGCAGCCACTACTACATGGAGACCGGGCGCATGATGGACCCGGACGGGCTGGAGCGGCTCAAAGCCTTCGACGCCATCTACTTCGGGGCCGTCGGCTGGCCGGCGGTGCCGGACCACATCAGTCTGTGGGGGCTGCGCCTGGCCATCTGCCAGGGGTTCGACCAGTACGCCTGCGTGCGCCCGGTGCGGCTGCTGCCGGGCGTGCCCAGCCCGTTGCGGGACGCGACGCCGGAGCGGATCGACTGGGTGGTGGTGCGCGAGAACAGCGAGGGGGAGTACGCCGGCATCGGCGGGCGAAACCTCGGCTCGCGCGGGCCCGACCGCGAGGTGGCGCTGCAAACGGCGCTGTTCACCGCGCAGGGGTGCGAGCGCATCATCCGCTACGCCTTCGAGCTGGCGCGGACGCGCAAGCGGCGGAAGGTGACGAGCGTCACCAAGAGCAACGCCCAGCAGTACGCCATGACGCTGTGGGACGAGACGTTCGAGCGGGTGCGCAAGGAGTACCCCGACGTCGAGACCGTCGTCACCACGGTCTTCTCGGAGGAACAGGGCCGGACGCGGATCACCGCCACGGTCAGCTACCCGTCGACCGAGGTGCGCGACATTTTAAAGGCGCAAGGTATGACCGCAATCGTGGTGACGCATGACCAGCATGAGGCTTTCGCCATGGCCGACGAAATCGGCGTGATGAGGGACGGTCGTATTCAGCAGTGGGACAGTGCTTATAATCTGTATCACACTCCAGCCAATCGCTTCGTGGCGGACTTCGTCGGCGAAGGGGTGTTCTTGCCCGGCACCGTCCTGAATTCGCACCAGGTCGAAACAGAAATTGGCATTCTCGATGGCCCCGCCCCGGCCGGCTGCACGCGCGGCAGCCGCGTCGAGGTGCTACTGCGGCCTGACGATATTTCGCACGACGACGCCAGCCCGTTGCTTGGACAAGTGTGCAAAAAAGCGTTTCGCGGCGCCGATATTCTCTACACGCTGCGCCTGGAAAACGGCGGCAGCGTGTTGTCGCTGGTGCCAAGTCACCATAATCATGCGATCGGCGAGCGCATTGGTATTCGTTTGACAATCGATCACGTGATCTCTTTTCCGCGCGACTAGTGTCCTCAGTCGGAAGTTCGTGGATAATTCCCCGGATGCTTGACTATCATCAAAAAATGGCGATATCGCCGTCAGACTCGAAGCCGCGCAGAGCGAGGTTGAACACCTCGCGATCACGGCGACAAAATATGGCGGCGATAGTCGACGTTTTTCAGTAACGAATTTTCGACTCAGGACACCAGCGCCAGCCTATGTTTACCAGAGACATGAAACTCAGCGTCGGTTCCGGCTTCGCGCTGGTGCTGATTCTGTTAGTGACACTGACCATTGCCGGCTTGAGCCAGATGGCCGCGCTCAATACTCGGCTAGAGCGTATCGTTACGCAAAACAACGTTAAAACCGAGCTCGCAACCGAGATGCGGGATGCATTGCGCGAGCGTGTCGTCAGCATGCATGCTGTCGTCATTTTACGGGACGACTTCGAGAAAGATGAGGAACTTCTCAACTTCTACGAACATGGCACGCGCTTCATCGTGGCGCGCGATAAATTTCTTGCTATTGCATCGACCGAGGACGAAAAGCGGCTGGTCAGTTTGATTCGCGATCTCGGCGCGCAAACGCTACCGGCGGTATTGAGCGTCATCGATAGCGCCCTTAATGACGATCGGGAGACGGCCTTTCACGTGATGCAGGAGAAAGTCATTCCGGCGCAAAAATCACTGATTGCGGAGATCGACAGCTTGCTTAATATACAGCGCGAAGCCACGCTGATGGCGGCGCGGGAGGCGCATCAGACGTACTCCAAAACACGTTTTTTGATGATCCTGCTTGGTATCGCGGCCGCCACCATCGGCACCGCCGTTGCACTGATCGTGATTCGTCATGCGGGCCGCCAGACCCTCGAAGTGGAAAAAGAGAAGCTCAAATACAAAACGCTGTTCGAAACCAATTCGGACGGTATCGTATTGTTCGACGCGCGTGGCTTCATCGATTGCAATCCGGCCGCGTTGAAAATGTATCAAATACAAAGTGTCGAACAATTCATCAACAAAACACCGGCCGATCTGGGGCCGGCCTTTCAGGCGGAAGGGCAACCGTCG
>CALMZR010000143.1 GCA_937870845.1 uncultured Chloroflexota bacterium | reverse complement strand
CGACGTGGGTTTGGCACAGCGGCCGGAGGCCTGGCCGGCGCGCTGCTGGCGCAGGCGGCGCTCCCCGTCGCCAAGGCGGGGAAGAAAAAGAAGAAGAAGTGCGGCAAGCAAAATGACCAGTGCAACAGCGGCAAGAAGAAGTGCTGCTGCGGCTATGAGTGACAGCCGCAGTATTCCAACGGCAGTCGCTGCTGCCGCGCCGCCGACTTCCCCGCCAGTTCCGACCAGGAGTGCTGCTCGGGCCGGCGAGAGCTGGGCCGCTGCATTTGCAAGACACTTTTCCAGGCATGCACATCGAGCGAACAGTGCTGCTCGGGCTTTTGCGACACCGCCGGGAGCGATCAGTGCGAACAGCCGCCTCCTGCATAGCGGCGTAATCCGAGGGGTCCATAGCCCGTCACGGAGCGTGGCCCCCGTACCCGGTGGTGACGTGCTCGAAATCCCCCATCGACGGGACGATGGCGCTGCCGAGGGCGGTGGCGTGAATGACGCAGTGTCGATCACGCAGGCAGAGGGCGGTAAGTCAGTGCTCAAGAACTGCCGTCCTCTGCCCATGATCCAGCAGACCTGGGCCGATCTGCTCGGGGTGGCCGTGTTCGGGCCGGACGACGATTTCTTCGAGCTGGGCGGCCACTCGCTGATGGCCGCCTCCGCCGTCGCCCGCCTCGGCGAACGACTGGGACTGGATCTGCCGGCCAACGCCCTCTTCGCCGCGCCGACTCCCGCCGAGATGGCCGAGCTCATCGCCGAGCTCGACCGCGGTCACGTCGCCGGGGTGACGCCGTTCCGGCCCGCCTGGGTCGTTCCCCTGCAACCCGAAGGCGCCGGCCGCCCCGTCTTCGTCTTTCCGGCCGGCCACAACGAGACCGGCGCCATGGCGGTGGAGGCGCGGGTAGTCGCGCATGTCGACCAGGACCGGCCGTTCTGGGGATTCGGGCGTGACGATCCGGGGTTGGATCACGCCCGCGCCGGCGGTATCCCCGCGATGGCCGCCGCCTACATCGAGCAGATGCAGGCCATCCAGGGGAGCGGCCCGTACCTGCTCTACGCGAATTGCGCCGGAGCCCCGTATGCCTGGGACGTGGCGCGGCAACTCCTCGGCGACGGTGAGGCGGTCGCCGGGATCCTGCTGTACGAGGCGCCGCTGGGGCCGGAGGCTATCGATCCCGAGCCGGCCGTGACCCCGGCCCTGATCTCGAGCCCGATGCCGTCGGCGCGGGAGTACCGGCCCCGCCCGCTGCCTGTCGATCTCACCTTGCTGATGACCAGGTTCTGGTGGGAACGGGGCTGGTCCGAGGCCTGGGAACAGGTCGCCTTGGGCTCGGTCGAGACGGTCGTCATCCCCGGCGAGACCGAAAGAGCCTTCGTGCGCCGCGACGAGCGCATCGCCCGCCACGTCCGCGACTGGATCGAGCAGGCGGAGGCGCGTATCCAGCGTGGCTGAGCCCAACGTGGCCGAGCGTGTCGCCCTGAGCCTGCCCGAGTCGATCCAGACCATCCCCGAGGCGCTCGCCTTCTGGGCCGAGCAAACGCCGGACGCGCCCGCGCTGCGCGCCATCGATGGGCGAGAATGGTCCCATCACGAACTCCGCGCGGCCGTCCGCCAGGTCGCGCGGCGGTTCGTCGCGCTCGGCGTCCCGCCCGACGCGCCGATCGCCCTCGTGCTTCCTTCCGGGGCCACGGCCTGCCTCGCCCTGCTCGGCGCCAGCGTGGCCGCCGTTGCCGCGCCCCTCAACCCGCACGCGAGCGCGCACGAGCTGACCCGCGATCTGCGCCGTCTTGGCGCGCCGCTCGTGGTCACGGGAGGGAGCTCGACGGCGACCGTGGGGCGGACCGCCGCGGATTTGGGCATCGCCGCCATCGGCGTGGACGAATTGCTCGAACCTGGAGAACAACCGACCGTGGGGCGGGACGGGCTTCCGCTCCGTGACCCGGACGACATCGCCGTCCTGCTGCACACCTCCGGCACGACCGCCGACCCGAAGCGCGTGCCGCGGCCGCACCGCACGTACGTCGCGGCCGCGCGGGCGGCGACCCTCTGCACGGCGCTCACCCCGGCCGATGTGGGGTTGCTGGTCAACCGCCTGCACACCAACGGCGGCGTCGGCAACCTGTTCGCCTCCCTCTTCAGCGGCGGCTGTTGCGTGGCGACGCCAGGGTTGGACCCGCGGGCGGCCCCGGAGTGGCTGGCCAACCACCGGCCGACCTGGTTCGTCACGACGCCGACGGATCTGACCATGCTCCTCGATGCCGCGGCGGCGACGGGCCGGGAGTCGCTGATTGGGCCCGATTCGCGCCTGCGCGCCGTCCGCATCGGGGCGCAACCGGCGCCGCCCGGCCTGATCGAGCGCGCGGAAAGGGGTCTGGGGGCCTTCGTCTTCGACGGGTTCGGCATGACCGAGGCGAGCTACGTCACCGGGCAGGGCCCCGACCCAGAGGACCGTCGCGCGGGCACGGTGGGACGGCCGCTCCTCTCCGAGATTCGCGTGCTCGGCGCGGACGGCGCCGATCTGCCGCCGGGCGCGACCGGGGAGATCGTCATCCGCGGCGAAACGCTCTTCCCCGGCTACCTGGACGACCCGGCCGCGAACGCCGCGGCGTTTATGCTCGGCGGCTGGTTCCGCACC
This sequence comes from uncultured Chloroflexota bacterium, assembly GCA_937870845.1. Classification (GTDB taxonomy): domain Bacteria; phylum Chloroflexota; class Chloroflexia; order Thermomicrobiales; family UBA6265; genus JACCXM01. The sequence goes on along the minus strand of CALMZR010000143.1, from coordinate 20,180 downwards.
GGGGATCTGGGCCGCCTCGACGAGGCGGGGCATCTCTCCCTCAGCGGCCGCTCCATCGAGCAGATCAACCGGGGGGCGGAGAAGATCGCGCCGGTCGAGGTCGACACCGCCCTGCTCGCGCACCCCGCGGTGGCCGAGGCGGCGGTCTTTGCCGTGCCCGACGCGCGGTTGGGCGAGGACATCGTCGCCGCCGTCGTGCTCCGGCCGGGCCGCACGGCGACGGCCCGCGAGCTGCGCGGCTGGCTGCTGCGGACGTTGAGTCCGTTCAAGGTTCCCCGCCGCATGTGGCTGGTCGACGCGCTGCCGCGCACGGTCACGGGCAAGGTCCAGCGCGGTGTGCTGGCGGAACGCTTCGGGGAGCACATGCGGGGGGAGCGTTGAGCGCGGTCGGGTGAGGCGCGGGCCGCGGCGCCGATCAGTCCTCCAGTCGCGGCGGCGGGGTGAGCAGCCCGCGCACCGGCGAAAACCAGATCGCCACCAAGGCCGGCGGGCCGCCGAGCGCGGAGGCGATCAGCAGCAACGGCTCGAAACGCAGCAGGCCCGCCCCGGCCACGAGCGGCACGAGCCGAAGCAATCCGGCGTTGCCCGACATCCGCGATCGTCACCGGACGCTTGGCGAGGCGGTCGACCCACACCCCGGCGGCCAGCCCCAGCAGGATCGGAGCGTTCTCGGCGGCAACGAGCGGCCTCATCTGTGCTGGCGTGGCGTTCAGCGTGAGCGCGGCCAGCAGCGGCAACGCCAGGCGCGTAATCGCGCTGCCCAGCCCGGAAACGACGCTGGCGCCCCACAGCCGGACGACGCCGGGGAGCGCCAAACTCGAGTCTGGCGTCCACCGAGTTGGCAGGATGCTAGGCTCCTACGGCGCGCCGAGTGACCGGCTCGGCCCGCTCGGCGGCGCCGATCTGGGTTTCCAACGCATCCAGCGCCGCCTCAGCGGTGTCGTAGCCGTCCACGCTTGGCAATCGCTCGACTTCGTCGCGAGGCGCTTGGGTTGGGCTCGAACGTGAGTCGATCAGAATCGCGGTTGGCGTCATGCCGGTGACCCGGGCGCCCCAGCGAGCGCCTGGATGTTTGGGGAGATAGGCGGTCAGCCGTGTGGTCCACCCACGGCGCAGAACGTACCGAAACTTCAGCATCGACTCGTTTGGGATGGTCTCCAGAATCTGAGGGTTATCGATCACATCTCGCACGAAGTCGGAGCCCTGATCGATGCGCTCCGTAATCTGAGAGGCTCGTTTTGGGTCGATGTCGGGCCGGCCATCTTCGTCTCCGACGAACGCCGCCCGGTATCGCTGCCAATTGTCCCGGAGGTCGCGCTGCGCGTGGGCAATGGCTGCTCCCGCATCCGGGTTTCCGGCGACGATGTGCCTTGCAATGGCACGGCCATCTCGCTCGAATAGCGTCCACCGCAGAAGTTCGGGGGCGTTGTCGGCTCGCACGTCGGAGATTTTCCTCCCGACGACCGGGGTTGGCGCCGCACAGTGTAGGTGATGACGCGCTTGCCGCTGGTGGTCTATGGCTCACGCATTGAACGCGGTTACGAGAATCGACCTGGATCGAACGCCGCAAGAATCCCCGGAACTCCAGCCGTCGCCATCATCTCCGCCACCGCCTCCCCGGTCGCCGTCGCCAGCGTCACCCCGAGCATGGCGTGCCCGCTGGCCACGGCCAGGTTGCGATAGCCCGGCAGCCAGCCGATCACCGGCAGCCCGTCCGGCGTCATCGGGCGCGGGCCGGTCCAGACGCGGACGTTGGGGCCGGCGGTCGGCGTCTCCCGCGGCCAGCCCCGGAGCGCCCACCCGGCGGAGCGGGCGATGGCGGCGACCCGCTCCGGCCGGATGTGGTGGTTCAATCCCGAGAGCTCCATCGTGCCCGAGAGGCGGATCATGCCGTCGAGCGGGGTGACGGCCACCCGCGTCTCGTGCAGATAGAGCGGCCGGCCCACGGGGCGCGGCAGCGCAGGCGGCGGGGCGAGGTCGATGCTGTACCCCTTGCCCGCCTCGATGGGCATGTTGACCCGCAGCGGCCGCAGCAGCCGCGGCGTCCAGGCGCCGGCCGCCACGATCACCGCCTCGGCGGGGATGCGCTCGCCGTTGGCGAAGACGGCGGTGGCCCGTGTGCCGGTCGTTTCGATGCCGCTGACCGGCGTGTTGCTATGCACCGGAACGCCCTGCTCGGTCAGATAGTCGCCGAGGCCGCGCACGAGAGTATCGGGCCGGAGGGACCGCTCCCGCGGCAGCCAGAAACCGCCGACGACCGTCTCCGAGAGCGATGGCTCCAGGGCGCGCACGGCATCGCCGTCGAGCAGCGGCGAAAGCTCGCACCCGAAGCGGCGGATTGGCTCCAGCTCCGCGTAGTCGTGCCGCAACGCCCCGGATGTGCGGTAGGCGAAGACGATCCCGTCCCGGTGCTCCTCGTAGCGCACCCCAGCGTCCCGCAGCGCGTCGTAGAGCTCGAGGGCGCGGGCGCCGAAGGCGGCGGTCGCCTCCAGCCCGGCCCGGTAGTCGCGCACGTTGCAGGCGCGCCAGAAGCGCAACGTCCAGCGCAGGAAGGCGGGCTCGAGGCGGGGCCGGATGTAGAGCGGGCTGTCGGAGCGGAGCATCCAGCGCAGCGAGGTCGCGATCAGCCCCGGCGCCGGGACCGGCTCGGCCAGCGACGGCACGACCCAGCCGGCGTTGACGTGCGACGCGGCCCGCTCCGCCGGCCCGGCATCGAAGACCGTCACGGGAATGCCGCGCCGATGCAAGGCAAACGCGCAGCAGAGCCCGATGACCCCGCCCCCAATGACCACAACGGGTTTCACGATCGCACCCTCTCAGCTTGAGCGGCCACTGTCGCGCATGATGCGGCGCCTGCCCGGATTGTCGCCACACTGGAGCCTCGCGGGGCAGCCGGCGCTCCGGTGTGGGGCCGCGCGGCATCGACGCGTGTGCTGGCATGAACCATGCGGGCGCAGGGGCACGAGCGATCCGCCCGCTCCCACCGGCCAGGCAAGGGAAAGAAGGTGCAACCGTGAAGACTTCGTCGGGCGCCGGAACGGCGTCCGGGCGGCGAAATTTTCTCGCCGGTCTGGGTGGCCTGGCCGCGTCTGCCGTGATCGGCAGGCAGGCCGGCGCCCAGGAAGCAACGCCCGAATGGACCCCGCCGCCGATCCCCGAGCCGCTGCCTGACCCGGCGGGCACGCCGCCCCCGATCGTCGGCGCCGAGCCCGACCCGGAGGAGCCGGTCTCCGGCGCGCCCACCAGCATCGAGCAGCCCTCGGCGGCGGGAACGCCGAGCGCCGGCGAAGGGGCGCCGACGACGGGCGGCGAGTTCCCCGCCACGAACCCGCAGCAACCGGCGCAACCGCTGGCCACCCCCGTCGCCGAAGACGAGCCGGAGGTCGTCCCGGCCGTGACCGTGGTCATCACCCCTGACTTCGCCTTCGACCCGGCCGAGGTGACGATTCGCGTTGGCGAAGCCGTCGAGTGGCGCAACGAGGGGCGCTCGCCGCAGACTGTCACCGCCGACCCGGACTGGGTCGCCGACGCATCGTTGGTCAGTCTCCCCGAGGGGGCCGAGCCCTTCAACTCCGGCATCCTCAACACCGGCGAGACCTTCGTCCAGCTCTTCGAGACCCCCGGCGAGTACGCCTACGTCAGCTTGCCCCAGGAAGCCAACGGCATGACCGGCCGCGTCGTCGTCGAGCCGTAGCGCCGAGAGGAGCCCACTCATGGACCACGACGTGACCCAGTCCCCCGGCATCGAGCCGTCCGAGCCCGACTCCGCGCCGGCCGAGGAAGCCGCCCGCCCGCGAATCAGCAACGAGGAGCTGGCCCGCCGCCGCGTGAACCGGCGCCTGCTCATGGCTGCCAGCGCCGCCGGCGGCATCGCCGTCACCGCGATGGCGGCGCCGGGGCTGCGCGCCCAGGAGTCGACGCCCGAAGAGGGGCCGACCACCCCGGAGGAAGCCGCCGAGCAGGTCGCCACCGTCACCCCCGGCGACGCCGAGCAGACCGGCGATACCGGCCAGATCCGCGGCGGGTTTCAGTTCTTCGTCCCCTTCCAGGCCGCCATCGTCGAGGCGGCCGCCGCCCGGCTCATCCCCACCGACGACCTCGGACCAGGGGCGACCGAAGCCGGCGTCGTCTACTTCATCGACCGCCAGCTCTACCAGGAGCGTACCGGCTTTCAGGGCTACCGCGGGCAGCGCTACGGCCTCGGCCCCTTCCAGCCCGGCGAGGCGACGCAGGGCGACCAGTCGGCCCTGCCCCTCTCCGAACGCTTCCGCATCGGCATCCTCGGCATCGAGGGGCTGGCCCAGGAGCGCTACGGCAACGGCTTCGTTCGGCTAAGCCCCGAGGAGCAGGACGCCATCCTGGAAGAGATGGACAGCGGCGAGATCGAGAGTTTCGGGCGCGTTTCGCTGCGCACCTCGCCGGCCGTTTTCGAGGCGGACGAGAGCACGCCGGCCGGCGAAAGCGCCATCACCGCCAAGGCGTTCTTCGAGCTGCTGCTGGCTTACACCTTCGCCGGGTTCTTCGCTGACCCGGTCCACGGTGGCAATCGGGACATGGTCGGCTGGAAGCTGATCGGGTTCCCCGGCGCCCAGATGGGGTACGGTGACCTGATTTTGAACTACGGCGTGCCGTTCGAGGGGGAGTACCGGAGCCTGGCCGATCATCAGACCGCCATGTCGGGAGGAGACTAGCCGTGGCCCAGCTACCGAAAGTCGATGTCGTCTTCGTCGGATTCGGGCTCGTCGGCGGCTCGATCGCCAACGAGCTGAGCAAGCACACCTCGTTGCAGATGGTGGCGCTGGAGCGCGGCCCGTTCCGCGACACATACCCCGATTTCCTGCAGGACCACTTCGACGAGTGGCGCTACGCGGTTCAGAGCGAACTGTTCCAGAATCTGGCCCGCAACACCATCACCTTCCGCAACAACGCCGACCAGACCGCCCTGCCGATGCGGGAGTACGGCTCGTTCCTCCCCGGCGACGGCGTCGGCGGGGCCATGGTCCACTGGAACGGCGCGTCGTGGCGCTTCCTGCCGCACTTCTTCGAGTACCGTAGTCACCTGGAGAACCGCTACGGCCCCGATTTCCTCCCCGAAGACACGACGATCCAGGACTGGGGCATCACCTACGACGAGCTGGAGCCGTACTACGACCAGTACGAGAAAACCTTCGGCATCGCCGGCAAGGCCGGCAACCTGCGCGGCGAGATCATCGAGGGCGGCAACCCCTTCGAGGGGCCGCGCAGCGACGAGTACCCGCAGCCGCCGAACCAGATCGCCTACGGCCCCTCCCTCTTCCGCGAAGCCTGCGAGGAGATAGGGCTCAATCCCTTCCCGCAGCCGTCCGGCAACAGCCCCGGAACCTATACCAACCCGGACGGCATGACGCTCGGCGCCTGCAACTACTGCGGGTTCTGCGAGCGCTTCGGCTGCCACGTCGGGGCCAAGACCAGCCCCATCGTGATGACCATCCCCAACGCCCTGGCCAGCGGGCGCGTCGAGGTGCGCCAGTTCTCGACCGTCTACCGCATCGACCATCAGGACGGCGTGGCGACGGGTGTCTCCTACTACGACGCCAACGGCATGCCCCAGGAGCAGCCGGCCGACCTGATCGTGCTCGGCGCCTGGACGCTGGAGAACACGCGCCTCATGCTCCTCTCCGGGATCGGCGAGCCGTACGATCCGCAAACCGGGAGCGGGGTGGTCGGCAAGAACTACACCTACCAGACCGGCGGGGCGGGGGCCACCGTCTGGTACACCGACCGCATCCTCAACCGCTTCATGGGCTCCGGCGCCAACGGCTTCGCCATCGACGAGTACAACAGCGACAACTTCGACCACACCGGGCTCGGCTTCTTCGGCGGCGGCAACATCGCCTGCAACAACACCGGCGCCCGCCCCATCCTCGGCAGCGGCCCTCTCCCGCCCGGCGCGGCGCGCTGGGGCAGCCCCTGGAAGGCGGCCGTCAAGGAGTACTACAACCGCAGCGTCAACTTCGGCATGCAGGGCGAGTCGCCGGCCTACCGCCAGCACTTCATGGACCTCGACCCCACCTACCGCGACGCCTGGGGCGATCCGCTGCTGCGCATCACCTTCAACTGGACCGACAACGAGCGGCGCATGGTCCAGTACGTCGCCGAAACGGCCCTGGCCAGGATCGCCACCGCCATGGGCGGCCAGATCCAGCAGGCGCGCGGCGTCATCACCGACTACAGTATCGTCCCCTACCAGTCGACCCACTGCCAGGGCGGCACGATCATGGGGGCCGATCCCGCCACCTCGGTGGTCAACAAGTACAGCCAGGCCTGGGATGTCCCCAACCTCTTCGTCGTCGGGGCTTCGAACTTCCCGCAGAACGCCGGCTACAACCCGACCGGCACCGTCGGCGCCCTGGCCTACAACACCGCCGACGCCATCATCTCCCGCTACCTCGATTCGCCGGGACCCCTGGCCTAGATCCCGCCGGCGCATCGGGCGCGCGAAGGGGGCCGCCGAGCCGGCGGCCCCCTTCGCGCGCCCGAACGTCGCCTGCGCGACACCCACCCTCGGACGCGTTCATCCCGCTGCTGCCCTGCTGGCCCGGCGCCCGCGTTGCTTCCGCTCGGGGCGACCACCCGGCCACGGGGCGCTGCCCGGCGCCCAATGTCTGGAGGTCCGCTTCATGCCCGTCGCTCTCGCCGCCCCCGTAGGGAACCCATCGTCGGCGCTCCAGGTCATCGGCGCCGGGTTCGGGCGCACCGGCACGCTCTCGCTGCGCGAGGCGCTCGTCCGCCTCGGCTTCGGGCCGTGCGACCACATGACGAACAACTTCGCCCATCCGGAACGCTTCGCCCTCTGGTTGGAGGCGGCCCGCCGCAAGCGCGCCGGGGAGCCGATCGACTGGCGTCCGCTCTTCGCCGGCTACCGCGCCACCGTGGACTGGCCCGGCGTCTACTTCTGGCGCGAGCTGGCCGAAGCCCACCCGAACGCCAAGGTGATCCTCACGGTGCGCGACCCGGATCGCTGGTACGAGAGCGCCCGCTCCACCATCTACGCTGCCTCCCAGGCCCGCGACGACGACCTTGCCACCCGCCTCATCGCCACCCTCGTGGCCTGGCTCGATCCCCGCGCCGGCCGCGGCTTCCGCGTCGTGCAGGAGACGGTCTGGGACGGCACGTTCGGCGGGCGATTCGCGGATCGGGAGGCGGCATTGGCCATCTACGCCGCGCACAGCCGCGAGGTGGAGGCGACGATCCCCCCCGAGCGGCTCCTCGTCTTCGACGTCAAGCAGGGCTGGGGGCCCTTGGGCGCCTTCCTCGGCGTGCCGATTCCGGACGGCGAGCCCTTCCCCCACGTCAACGACGCCGCCGATTTCAGCCGCCGTCAGCAGGGGCAGTACCTGCGTCTGGCGCGGGCGCTGGCGCCGGCGATGGGGTTTGCGGCGGCAGGGGGCATTGCGGCGCTGATGGTGGGCGCCAAACGAGATTCAAGAGGATGAACGTGGAGGGTCGCCTTCCCCTTTCGGGTTCATCCCCCTCCCTATTTACGCGACGATTCTCGCAGCCTCGCAGCTATGGTGACTCATTCCGAAAGCGGGCGCCCGTCACCGCTCGATTCAACTCCCCCAACGACCGCCGCTGCCTCCCCTCCTCATCGAAGTTCGCCGGGTCCAGCCACGCCGCGAAGGTGGCGCGGATGGCCGGCCATTCATGGTCCAGGATCGAGAACCAGGCCGTGTCCCGGTTGTGCCCCTTGACGATGCGGTGCTGGTAAAAGACCCCCTCGTGGGTGAAGCCGAGCCGCACCGCGGCTGCCCGCGAGGCGGCGTTGGCCGCGTTGCACTTCCACTCCATCCGCCGGTAGCCCAGGTCCCCCCGGTCCATGGCGTGCGCGATGAGCAGAAACAATGCCTCCGTCGCCGCGGGCGTGCGCTGCAACTCCGGCCCCAGCCAGATGTGCCCGATCTCGATCGAGCGGTGCGCCGGCTCGATCGTCATCAGCGAGGCGACGCCCTCCACCGTGCCGCTGCCGCGCGGCCGGATGGCGAAGAAGAGCGGGTCGTCGCCCGCCGCCTGCGCCGCCAGATGGACGTCGAACGCCTCTCGCGTCGGGAACGGGCCATACGGGAGGTAATCCCAGATGCGCTCCCTGGCCGCGTCCCCGTGGCTGGCGGCGAAGAGCCCGTCACCGTGGCGCGCGGCATCGAGCGGTTCAAGCACCGCGTAGCGCCCTTCGTGGACGCGCCGTTGGGGGGCCGGAGCGGGGGACGGGTCCGGGACGGGGTCGGTGGATGGCGATTCCGTGCGCACAGGCTCCGCGTAAGGCATCCTTCGACTCTCCCAGGGCAACGACCACCGGCCGCATGGCATTCGCCCCGATTCTACCCGCCCAAGTCCATCGGCTTGCGCTGCACGCTCGGGCACGCGCCAGGGGACGACGTCCATGGACGCCGTCTCCTGCCCGCTCGTGGCCGGCGCCTCCCCGTATACTCGCCGCTATGTCCCGCTCCCGCTCTACTCGCGGCGCTCCGGCCGAGAAAGGCGACGCGGAAACGCTCGTCCCCTCGCGCCGCCAGTACCTCGATCTCAAGGCGCAGCACCCCCACGCCATCCTCCTCTACCGCCTCGGCGACTTCTACGAGACCTTCGACGACGACGCCCACACCCTGGCCCGCGACGCCCGCGTCGCCCTCACCTCGCGCTCCTTCGGCCGCTCCGGCCGCGTGCCGATGGCCGGCATCCCGCACCACGCCCTCAACCACTACCTCAACCGGCTGCTGGCCGCCGGGCACACCGTCGCCATCGCCGAGCAGATGTCCCCGCCCGGCCGCGGGCTGGTGGAACGGGCCGTTGCGCGCGTCCTCAGCCCCGGCGCCGTCTCCGACCCGTCGCTGCTTCCCGCCGGGGAGAACCGCTACCTGGCGGCGGTCCACCGCCTGGGCGAGTGCTGGGGGATGGCCTGGGTCGACGTCAGCACGGGGGAGTTCGCCGTCGCCGAGATCGGCGGCGAAGGCGCGGCGGCGCGCCTGGCGGAGGAGATCGTCCGCCTCAACCCGGCCGAAACCCTCGTCCCCGACGACGCGCCGGACCCTCCCTCCGGGAGAGCCCTGCCGGGCCACCTGACGCGTCTCGAGTCGTGGCGCTGGTCGCCCGACCGGGCGGCGGAGCTGCTCTGCGCCCAGTTTCGGGTCCGCTCCCTGGCCGGCTTCGGCTGCGCGGGGATGCCGGCGGCGGTCGGCGCGGCCGGGGCGATTCTGTCGTACCTGGAGCGCATGAACCCCGCGCTCCTGGCGCTGTTCACCGGGTTGCGCGTCGAATCGCCGGGGCGCTGGGTCGGCCTCGATGCCGCCACCCGCCGCAATCTGGAGCTGACCCGCTCCCTCGGCACCGGCGGCTCCCGCGGCAGCCTCCTCGGCGTCCTCGACCTCACGCGCACCCCCATGGGCGCCCGCACCCTGCGCCGCCTCATCGGCCAACCCTTGCGCGATCTCGAGGAGATCGCCCGCCGGCAGACCCTCATCGCCGCCCTCGTCGCCTCCCCGGCGTCGCGCGCCGCGCTTGGCGACGCCCTCGCCGCCATCGGCGATCTGGAGCGGCTGCTCGGCCGCATCGCCGGCCGCGGCGCCGGCGCGCGCGAATTCCTCACCCTGGCGGCCGCTTTGCGGCTGGTCCCGGAGATCGAGCTGATGCTGGCCGGGCTTCGGCCGGAAGCGAACTCCGTAGGGGCACGGCATGCCGTGCCCATCACCCCGCTCGACCCCTGCCCCGACGCCCTCTCCCTCCTCGAATCCGCCGTCGCCGAAGACCCGTCCGGCGCCGCCGCCATCCGCCCCGGCTTCGCCCCCGACCTCGACGACGCCATCGCCGCCGTCCGAGACACCCGGGAGTGGCTGGCCGCCCTGGAGGGCCGCGAGCGGGAGCGCACCGGCATTCGCTCCTTGAAAGTCGGCTTCAACAGGGTTTTCGGCTACTACCTCGAGGTTACCCGCCCCAACCTCGCCCTCGTGCCCGCCGACTACGCGCGCAAGCAGACGGTCGCCAACGGCGAGCGCTTCGTCACCGCCCCGTTGAAAGACGCCGAGGCGCGCGTCCTTGCCGCCGACGAAGAGATCGCCGCCCGCGAGCGCGAGGCGCTATGTCGGCTGAGCGATCTGGTGCTCGCCGAGGCGGGGCGGCTCTCGGCCGTTGCCCGCGCCCTGGCCGAGCTCGACGCGTTGCTCTCCCTGGCCGAAGTCGCCGCGCGCAACAGTTGGACGGCGCCGGTCGTGGACGAGAGCGATGCCCTGGAGATCGTCGCCGGCCGCCATCCTGTTGTCGAAGCGCATCTCGGCGGCGAGCCGTTCATCCCGAACGATTGCCTGCTCGGCGCCGACGGGGCGCGGCAGGCGGTCGTGACCGGGCCGAACATGGGCGGCAAGAGCACCTTTCTCCGGCAATGCGCCCTGGTCGTCCTGCTGGCCCAGATCGGGTCCTGGGTCCCCGCGAAGCGGGCGCGCGTCGGACTGGTCGACCGCATCTTCACCCGCGTCGGGGCGCACGACGACCTGGCGCGCGGGCAATCGACCTTCATGACCGAGATGGTCGAGACCGCCGCCATCCTGCACCAGGCCAGCGACCGCTCCCTGCTCATCCTGGACGAGGTCGGCCGCGGCACCGCCACCGCCGACGGCCTCGCCATCGCCCGCGCCGTGCTGGAGGACATCAGCCTGCGCATCCGCGCCCGTGCCCTCTTCGCCACCCACTACCTGGAGCTGACCGCCGTCGCCGACGACGTTCCCGGCCTGGCGAATCTCCATGTCGCCGCGCTGGAGCGGGAAGGCCGCGTCGTCTTCCTCTACGCCGTGCAGCCGGGACCGGCCGACCGCGCCTACGGCATCCAGGTCGCCCGCCTGGCCGGCCTCCCGAGCTGGGTCGCCGACCGCGCCGAGGAATTGCTCAGAGCGCAGCAGGCAGAGGGGATCGATCGCCACCAGGGCCGCACGGTCGCCGAGGAGCGAGCGGCGTGGCCGGCGTCAGCCAATCCGCCTGCGGCGAACGTGGCGCCGAGCCCCGCGGAGGCGTTGGCCGAGGCGTTGCGGGCGCTCGACCTCGATGACCTCACGGCGCGCGATGCGTTGCATTGGTTGTGGGAGCAACGGGATCGTTTTCTCGACGCAATCGACGATCGGGCAAGCGATCCGTCCGGTACGTTCATGCTGCCACCGCTCGGCAGACCTCGTCCCACGTCGCGAAACGACGCGCCTTGAGCGCCAGAGAGCGCAGCACCTTTCGCCACGGCTCGATGAGGTTCGGGGAGACGGCGTATTTCGGCTGGACGACGAATTCCCACCGGGGGTGGGTCGTCGCCCAGAGCAAGGCATCCCTCGCCCGGCGGGCACGCCGGTTGTCCAGCACGGCGTAGACCCGCCCGACAGCGGGGTCGAGCCACGCCTCCACCTCGTCGAGGAAGGCGACGACGTTGGCGGTGGCGCCCCGCGGATACGGCGCGGTCAGCGGTCTGAGCCACGTCTGTACGGTGCGCTGCGCACACCCCGAGCGTCCGCGCGATGGCGGCGACCCGCCCCCCGGAGCCCCTCCCGGACGACCCGGGCGCGCTCGACGGCGCAGGCCGGGGCGCTACGCGAGCGGGCGCGCTCTGATGGCCGAGGAGGCGGGGCGCCTCCGGCGAGGTCTCCTCTCCGACGCCGCACTTCGCCGAATGGACCACTCACCCCTTTTCCCGTAAAATCAACGCCGGCATATGTCATATACGAAACTTGATCGGTCGCCCTAACCATTGTTTCAGGTGCGACCGGTCAGTGGCGCACTGTGAGGGCTGGCGTGACGACTTTCGGCCGACGGGTGCTGCTCGCCGGGATCGCGATCGGGCTTGCAGGACCGACGACGGCGCGGACGGCCTCCGCTGTCCCCGATCCTGCCCCCGCCGAGCATCACTGGCCGTTGACCCGCGGCGTGCTCGCCCTGCGCGTCATCGATCGCTGCGGGCCGCTCTGGCACGACGCCGTGCGCGCCGCGGCCGACATCTGGAACGACGCCTGCCCGCTCGTGCGGTTTGTGGTCGAGGAGGGAGAGCTCGACGGCCCGCGCGCGGCGCCGGGCGTCATCGTCATCCGCTCCCCGAACCTTGACGCCGGCTGGAACGGAATCACGGAACGAACGACCTCCCCCAACGGGACCCTGCGCAGCGTGACGATCACGCTCGACGACGCCAACTACACCGACCGCTATCCCTGGCCGCAAACGAACGCCCGCGGCAGCGTGGTCGGACACGAGCTTGGCCATGCCCTCGGCCTGACCCACTCGCCCGCGGGATCCGGCGGTTGGATGGCGGTGGATCGTCTGGAGCGAGGCGACCCGCTCGGACCCGGCGAATGGACGCTCAAACAAGCGGAGATCACGTACGCCGCGACACCGACGATCGCGGCCAAGGGCAAGCGGACGCCGAAAAAGAGACGCAAGCGCCACTAGCCTCCCGCCGATACCGCTATAGGCCGGTCGGCCAACAATTGGACCGCACGTGTCGATTCCGCACGCTTGCGCCGCCTTCAGCGGAGGCAAGCCCAGCGCTCCCACGCCGTGCGCCCGGTTCGGGGGAAGACGCACGTCGGTCGTGCGTCATCGCGGACTCAACAGGTCTTGCCCGAGCGTTCCTCTCCCAGCGCTGGGGGCGCGATCGGCGCCGTGACAAGGCCTGCCCTGGAAACGCCGAGACGCCAGCCGATAGCTGGCGTCTCGGGAAGCAGCGATTGAGAGCTCCGCCACTGGGCTGGTTAGGAGACGAACCCGAGGCACACGCCGCCGTCGCAGACGCCCGAGCAGCACTGTGCGTCGTTCCCGCATGGGACATCCGCCGGCTTGCAGGCGCACTTCCGCTTCCCGCGTGGACCGGGAACCGAGTAGCGCTGGCAGCACTGATCGCAGCCAAGCTTCTTGGCCTTCTTCCCTCTCGGTTTCTTGGCCGGGCACTTGCGGCCGGTCGGAATGCAGGCCTCGGTTCCGACGTCCTGCGCGAGGAGGTCGTCGGAAACCCCCATCAGCGCCAGCGCGGCCGCTCCCGTTGAGTCCCGGAGCAGATTGCGCCGTGTGACCCTCGAAGCGAACCGTTTGACCGCATCGTCGAACTTGCGCGGGTCCATGCTCCCCCTCCACCCCCCAGGGACTCCGATACTCCCCCAGCGGCAACCGAATGCCGCGCTTGTCTTTGAGTACGGTGAAAATAATCTCACACTGAAGTATATTTGTCTAGGGGTCACGATGAATCGATTTTCGGAAACGGTTATCCTACCGCTCCTAAAAATCAAGAAGCCCGGTGTCATCATTGAAATCGGGGCCGAGTCCGGTTTATGCACGGAGAAGCTCCTGCGGTTCTGCCGGGCGCATGGCGCGGTCCTGCACGCGATTGACCCAACCCCCAAGTTTGACGCGCGGGCATGGGAGGCGAAATTCGAGCCGCACTTTGTTTTTCATCAGGAGCGGAGTCTCGACGCGCTCCTGAAGATCGGCCCGTCCGACGCCGTGCTCATCGACGGCGACCACAACTGGTACACGGTCTATCACGAGCTGCTGCTCATCGATCTCGCCGCGCGGCAGAACCCGAACGGCTTCCCGCTGGTCTTGCTGCACGACGTCGGCTGGCCCTACGGGCGCCGAGACATGTACTACAACCCGGATGACATTCCCGAACAGTATCGTCAGCCGTGCGCCCGGCAGGGGATGCGGCCGGGGGAGCCCGGCCTGAGTGCGAGCGGAGGGCTCAACCCGCACCTGTGCAACGCGCTGCACGAAGGCGGAGCCCGCAACGGGGTGCTGACGGCCGTCGAGGATTTCATGCGCGAGCGGGAGGGGGCCTTCGCGTTCGCGCAAATCCCGGGACTTCAGGGGCTGGGCGTGCTGTGCGCGGCGGACTGGCCGGCAGGCCAGGGATCGTTGCGGGAGGCCGTCGCGAGCCTGTCCGAGGCCGTTGCGCCCAGGCTCCTTCTCGAGGCCGTCGAGCGCGATCGCATCGATTTGCAAGTCCGCTCCGCCGAGATGGCGCAGCGCGCCGCGGCGCGGCAGGAGGCGCTCGACGATCTCCGGTCCGAGCGCGAGCTGCTGCGCGCGGAGCTCGCGCGCGAGCGGGATGTCTTGCTATCGGAGATCGCCGATGAGCGCAGGGCGCTCCATGCGACGCTGGCCACCACGCTCGACGAAAAGGCGCAGGCGCTGACCGAGGCAGCGCGGCTCCGGGCTGAACTGGCGCGCCAGGGCGGCGAGGCCGACGCGGCGCGCCAGTCGCTGCAGCAGGCCATCGAGAAGCGCGACCGGCTCCTGGCGGAAGCGGCCACGGCGCGCCAGTCGCTGCAGGACCAGGCGCATGAGACCACCGAGCGGCTGCGGGCCGACGCCGAGGCGGAGCGACGGCAAAGAGACGACGCGCTGGCCGAGCGCGACCGGCTGCTGGGAGACGTCGCGGCGGCGCGCGGCCGGACGGAGCAGCTCCTTACCGAGCGAGACGAGCTCCGCGAGGCCATCGAGGCGCAGCGCGAAGAGGCCGCGGCGGAGCGCGCGACGCTGCAGCTGGCTATCGAACAGCGCGACCGAGCGCTGGCAGAGGCGGAGACCACGCGCCGAGCGGCGGAAGATCGTGCGCGCGAGATCGCGGAACGGCTGCGCGCCGAGACGGCCGCCGAGCGGCGGGGGAGGGAGCAGGCGCTGGCCGAGCGGGCGGAGGTCCGGGCGGAGGTCGAGCGCCTGCGCGCCGCGGTCGAGGGCGCGGTGCTGTTCGAAGAGGAACAGGCACAGCGCATGCGGGAAGCCGGGCAGCGATTGGCGCGGGTCGATGCGTTGCTCGCGATGCTGGTGGGGAAGCTCTCGGGAAAGAAGTGGGACCGTCTGCTCGAGACGGCGCAGCACGAGCTGTTTCAGGTTCGCGAGGACCTGGATCTGGCGAGTGGGCGGTGGCGGCCTTTGCAGCCGGATGAATGGCATTCTGGCCCGGCGCATCCCGCCGCCGGCTCCGTGCTGCCCGGGAGGCCATTCCCGGACGACAGCCAATTCGGGCGTCCGGTCGACCCGCCTTTCGGCAACGGCCAGGTCCGTCAGAACGGCAGGATCGATGCGCATGAGGAGGGGACGGGAGAGCGGGTCGACGTTGTCGTCTGCGTCCATGACGCGCTCGACGACGTCAAATCGTGTCTCGCGTCGGTGGCGCGGCACACCGAGGCGCGGCACGGGGTCATCGTGGTCGACGACGGCAGCGCCGCCGAGTGCGCTGCGTATCTCCGGGAGTTCGCGCACGCCCATCCCCAGGTCACGCTGCTGCGAAACGAGACGCGACAGGGCTACACCAAGGCCGCCAATCGCGGCCTGCGGCAGGCGGGCGGCGATGTGGTTGTGCTCCTCAACAGCGACACGCTCGTGTCCCCCCAGTGGCTGGAAAGGCTCGTCGAATGCGCCCGCAGCGACCCGAACATCGGCATCGTCGGGCCGCTGTCCAGTGCCGCCAGCTACCAATCCGTCCCCGAGCGGTATGACGCCAACGGCGACTGGGCCCTCAACCCCTTGCCGCCCGGCTGGGACGTCGATCGCCTTGCCGCCACGGTGGCGAAGATCTCGGGGCGCTCCTTCCCGCGCGTCCCGTTCGTCAACGGGTTCTGCTTCGCCGTGACGCGGGCCGTCATCGACGCCATCGGGTACTTCGACGAGGAGGGATTCCCCGACGGCTACGGGGAGGAGAACGACTACTGCCTGCGCGCGGCCGACGCCGGGTTCGCGCTCGCCATCGCCGACCATGCCTATGTCTACCACGCCAAATCGCGCAGCTACTCGCATGACTCGCGGCGGGAGCTGGGCAAGGCCGGCCGGGGCGTGCTGAACGGCAAGCATGGGGCCGAGCGCCTCGCGGCCGGTGAGGCGCTGCTGCGGGACGAACCGACCCTGGCGAAGATGCGCCTGGCGCTGGGTGCGTGCCTGAAGGCGGCGAAGCCCACCGGCGGCGGCGGGGCGGCGGACGAGGCGCCGCGGGTGCTGTTCCTCCTCCCGGTGAGCGGCGGCGGCGGCGGCGCGCACTCCGTGGTGCAGGAGGCGGCCGGGATGCGGCGGCTGGGGGCGTGGGCCCAGGTGGCGATCCGGGCCAAGCACCTGGCGGCGTACCGCCAGAACTACCCATCCCTGCCCGACGCGGATCGGGTGTTCTTCGCGTACCAGACCCAGGACGAGCTGATGGCGCACGCGGCTGGCTTCGATGCGGTCGTGGCGACCATCCACACGTCGATGCCGCTCGTCGCGGCGATCGCGGCCACCCACCGGTCGGTGCTGCCGGCCTACTACATCCAGGACTACGAGCCCTACTTCTACCCGGAGGGGTCGGCCGAACGGGAGGCGGCGGCGCGCTCGTACACGCTCGTGCCGGACGCCGTGCTCTTCGCCAAGACGCGCTGGCTGTGCGACACCGTGGCGGCGCTGCACGGCGTGGAGGCGCACAAGGTCACCCCGAGTCTGGACCACGAGGTCTACTACCCGCCGAAAACCAGGACGAAGACCAGCCGCCTCTCGGCCGTCGCCATGATCCGGCCGGGCTCGCCGCGGCGCGGGGCGGCGCGGACGATGGAGGTCCTGCGGCGCCTGAAGGACGAGGCCGGCCGGCGCGTTGCCGTGCATATCTTCGGCTGCACCGAGGTGGAGCTGGCGGTGGCGGGGCTGGCGGCCGACTTTCCGTACACCAATCACGGCGTCCTGACGCGGGAGGAGGTGGCCGAGCTGCTGCGCAAGGCGGACGTTTTCCTCGACCTGTCGGATTACCAGGCGTTTGGCCGCACCGGGCTGGAGGCGATGGCGTGCGGGTGCGCGGTCGTCGTGCCGGCGCGGGGGGGGACCGGCGAGTACGCGGTGGACCGCGAGAACGCGCTGGTCGTGGACACCGCCCAGCCCGAGGCGTGCTTCGAGGCGGCGCGGGAGTTGATCAGAGACCGTGAGCTTCGGGAACGGTTACAACATGCGGGAGTGGCGACGGCGCGCGAATTCACGATCGAGCGCGCCGCTCGATCCGAGCTCGACCTGCTCTCGGGGCCAATCTCAGCGACGCTTGGCTCGGCGCGAACGATCGACGCCCTGCATGCTATTCCCGCAAGGCAAGGATGAGGGGAGCAGGATGACGACGGTTGCGGACCAATTTCACGCGCTCTCCTACGAATCCGGAGCGGCAACCTGGCGCAACCCGCGTTGGCGGGTGGGTCATCATCGATGATTGTGGCGCGGCGCCGGGCTGCAAGAAGGCGGTCGACGACGGTCGTGCCGAGAACAACACCATTGAACCGATGAAGTGGACCAACTGGACCGGTACGTACCGGCAGCGGCAGCGAAGACGGGCAGCCTCGCCAGCGCGGATTCAATAGACCGCAGACGTTTGGTCTGATGATGCTGGCGCCAAAACTTCGTGGAGGATCGCCGCCTGTCTCAATGACTGCATCATCTCCACCGCTATCTCCTCCCGCTCGCGCAAGAGTCGATCATCGGCGGCGTACCGCCCGCACGTCTCCACAATCCGATCGTAGTCGCAAAAGACCGCGGCCTCAGCATACAAGGACTCGGCGGGGTCCTCGCTATTTTCGGAGACGACGCACTTGCCATTCGTCAGCAGATACGATACGCGAAAAGCCTCAAAGTGCTTGTCGTCGTCAGCATAGATATTCACGATGATCCTGGATCGCCCGATGAGCTCGTCGCGTTCCCGCCCCCAGATTCTCCGGTGCTGATCATAGAAATCGCACTTCAGGCCAGACTCGCGGAGCGCCCGCAGCACTCGCTCGCGGCGTGGAGTAACCCGGCCGAAAAACATCACGTCAGTCGCGTAGTCGGCGCGCGGTATGCGGCGCAGCGCATCGACATAGCCGAGCGGAACAAAGACCGCCTGCCGGGCGTCTCGCTTTCGGAGGCGCCTGATATTGGTGATGCTGGAGTCCCAGATGGTGCGTTCCGCTATGATCTCGCCGATTTCGTATGTGCGATCCACCAGATCGTCGCGCAACTGCTTCGGGTTATACACGATGTCGCGATCGGCGATGATCTCACGCCAATCGGCGCTGGGAAAACGCTCCCGCAACAGCGCGTCAAGACGAAGGGCGAAAATGATCTTGCGTCGATCGGGAAAGGCGTGCAGCTGCTCCAGGCTGGTCGTGAGCACTGAATCGTAGCCTGCCTCCAGCAATCCGTAATGGATCGCTTCGGCGGCTTCCGTCAGTCTGCGCCCATTGACGTGCGCCACGTGAAACGTGTTCGGCGCCACCGCTCAACTCCCTTGAGCCGCCCAACGATGAGGAGCAGGCCATAAACGGCGAGTTCGTGGAGCCAGTTGAATCATCGGGAGTATCCAAGTTCGCGCAAGAGCGCTCCGGCAATCGCTTCAACGCGTTGCAGGTCGTTGTCTGTCATCTCTTCTCGCCAGCGGCCAATCCGCTCCGGGTCCGGGGCGTCGGCCAGGCGATTTCTCGGGCGGCGCGGGCCGGGCGTTCCATCGCCCTCCGTCGATGCACTGTCCGAAGTCCGCTCGGTGTGGTTTTCGTGGGTCGTCCGAGGAGAGGGTGGGTCGTGGTAGCGGAGCATTGCGGGATGCCAGGGCAATTCGACGAACTCGCAGATTTGCCGCAGCGTGGGCTCGGTGTCGAGAATCAAATCCTCGTACCGCACCTCGAGATAGTGATGGACGCCGCGAGCCTCGTCGCGCGCCCGCTTCAGCCGAGCCACCCACCACATGGCTGCATCCTCGAGTCTGGCGGTTGGGTCTCCACGCTGCTTCATCGGCAAGACGGAGAGCGCCACGTCGCGGCCATCCCGCATCAGGTGAACGAAACGCGCTTCGGGCAGGAGCTGCTGAATGAGACGCATGTGAGCGTGGTGAGCCGGGGTCGTGTCACCCCAACGTGGCTTGCCAAATCGTTCGGCGTAAAGCTGGTAAAAGCCGCGCAGCGCGGCCCCCAGCTCGAATGGGGCGGTTCGATCGAGTCGCGCGCGAAGTGCATCAGCGTCGAGCCGAAAATGAGGCCACCGCGGGCTCTGGGTCAGCACGTCGATGAAGCAGGCGCGAGAATCAGGCCCCCCCGAGCAGCGGCGCGCCAACTGCGGGATGAAGTCGGTCTCCGGCGCAATTGCCAGCGCCGGGTGCGCGTCGAGCATGGCCCGCAGCAGGGTCGTGCCGCACCGCCCGGTACCCACGATAAACGGAGCCAATTCAGATGTCATGTTGATATCATAGATCATTCACGAGATACTTGGGTGCGTAGTATGATGATCTTCATGAGCAGTCTCTTCACCGTCTGGCCTTCGCGGGATGCGTTCCGATGAGAGGGATTCAAGGGAGGCGCGCGGGTTCCGGCCAGGGGCCGAGCCAGCATGAGCCCGCGATGGGCCATCCTGGCGTCGCGAGCTAGCTGACATCCACCTATGCCTACGACGATCTTCACCTCCTGCAACCGACTGTACGAGCCGTTCGCCCTCCCTCAGGTCGAGCTTAGCCAAACGTGAGGAGTCGATCTCTTCGCCCGGCGGTGCGGGTCACGCCGACCTGCTGGAAGCGGTCAAGAAGCGACTCGTTTATTCCGACGATCGAGCATTTCGGGTCGCCAAGTAGTCGCTCCTTGAGCGAAGCAAGCGTTGTGATGTTTCCCGCACGAGCGAGTAGAAAGCTGGGGTTGGTTTCGTTGGTCAGCAGCACCAGTTCAAAGCCGTGACAGCGTATGAATTTGCGCACCGCGGGTATGACGCCGAACAACTTGGGATTCCGATAGTTCGAAAAGTCATGACCGAGGATGAACCCATCAGGTTTTACCTTGTCCTTGAAAGCGAGGAGGTCTGACCACACGTTCTCGAAGTCATGGACCCCATCGATGTAAATCCAGTCGAAGGAATGATCGGGGAATGTCGGGGCGACTCTTGTCGAATAGTCTCGGTGCAGGACAACGCGCCCGGTGATGATGTCCTCGCGGAAAATCGTCTGAACTCGTTCAAATGCGTCTTGCATGGTTGAGTTGGTGTACTGCGGATTTCGGTCGCCTTCGCATGTCCACGGATCGATGAGGTGAAGAAGCCGCGGTTCTGCAATGTGCCGGATTCGCTCCGAAAACTGCCCCCGAAAGGTTCCAACTTCCGCCACGTTGCCTGCCATGGGCAAGAACGAGAGAAGTTGAGTTCGATTGATTCCGACGATCAGCACCGTGGGGCGTGACA
Organism: uncultured Chloroflexota bacterium; assembly: GCA_937870845.1. Taxonomy (GTDB): domain Bacteria; phylum Chloroflexota; class Chloroflexia; order Thermomicrobiales; family UBA6265; genus JACCXM01. The sequence continues at coordinate 5 of CALMZR010000143.1, read as the reverse complement.
GGCCG
>CALMZR010000142.1 GCA_937870845.1 uncultured Chloroflexota bacterium | reverse complement strand
GATGGTTTCCACGCCGCCGTCGGCGCGCTGAGTCACGACGCCGCGAACATTGGGGCCGTCCATCGCCAGCCGGAGCGCCCGCGTTTCGGGCTGGATGCGGAGATTGGGGCGGTCCCGGATCGGGGCGATGAAGGCGCGGTGGGCGTTGATACGCTCGCCGTCGGTCACAGTGGCCTTGTTCCAGCCGGCTCCGTCGAGCGTGCCGTCGTCGAACGTCGCGCTGCGCGGGTAGCCGGCCTGAATCGCGGCCTCGACCATCGCCGCGGAAAGCGGGTTGTGCGGTTGCAGCACGGCGGGGCGGAGCCACGTCTCGAGGTCGTCGAACTCGGCGCGAACGCTGTCCCAGTCCCAGCCTTCGCAGCCGAGGGCGGCCCAGTTGTCGTAATCTGAGGCCGCGCCGCGCAGGTAGACCATACCGTTGATGCTGCTGGTGCCGCCGAGGACGCGGCCGCGAGGCATGAGGTGGGCGCGGCCGGCCGTGCCGGGCTGCGGGGTGGAGACGTAACCCCAGTCGACGTCGGTGCCCCAGAGGGAGAAATACTGCCTGGGGACGCGGATCGCCTCGCGGTCGTCGGGGCCGCCGGCTTCGAGCAGGAGGACGGAGACCGAGGGATCGGCGGAGAGCTGGTTGGCGACCGCGCACCCGGCGGATCCGGCCCCGACCACGACGAAATCGAATGCTTCTGTCGCCATGGGGTCAACCTGCCGCGCCTGGCTCGAAATGCCAGATCTCGCGCAGCTCGCGCGAGTCGATGACGCCGTCCTCGTGGTAGTGCATGAGGGGGCTCATCAGCTCGCCCCAGCGCTTGTGGACGTCGGAGCTCCAGAGGCGGGTCCAGGCCTCGGGGTGGCTGACCTCGGAGACGAGGACGATGGTGTCGTCGATCTGGTAGAGGGTGATCTCGGCGATGCCCTGGTTGGCGATCTCGGCTTGCAGTTCGGGCCAGATGTTGTCGTGCCAGTGGATGTACTCGTCGAGCGCGTCGGGTTTGAGCTTGAGCAGGAAGGCCTTGCGGATGGTTTCGGGCATGTGCGGCGACTCCTCTCGCCGAGCAACCCTCACCCCAACCCCTCTCCCTGCGCACAGGGAGAGGGGCTCTTGCCGCGCTCGGATCGCGAGCGCGGGGGCTAAGGCGGCTCCTAGCCCGCGGCTTCCTCGACGTTGTCGATGTTGTAGACCGTGAACGGGCCCATCAGGACGCGCAGGGCGTCGACGTCGGGGCGGGTCGGGTCTTTGGTGATCTCGTACTCGCCGAGGCGGCCGGCGACGAAGCGCTCGCCCTCGACGCCTTCGATGGCCCCGGTGGCCAGCAGGTAGGAGACGTAGTAGGTAAGGTAGCCGAGGTCGACGAAGCTCCAGAGGGCGAACTCGGGGGCGCAACCGTTCTGGGTGTACTCCAGCATCTCGGCCGGGACGCCGAGGCCGGAGACCTTGATCTCCTCGCAGAGCCCTTCGTTCTGGAGCGCCTGCGCCGCGGCGACGATCCCGACCGAGGTCGGGGCCATGATCAGCTCCATGTCCGGGTGCTTGGAGATGAGCGCCAGCGCCTGCTCGTAGCTCTTCTCGGACTGGTCGTCGCCGTAGACGATCTCGAGCAGCTCGAGGTTCTCAAACGCGGGGTCTTCGAGCGCCGTCTCCATGGCCGCGATCCAGGCGTTCTGGTTGGCCGCGTCGGGGGAGGCGGAGAGGATGGCGAACTGGCCGCCGTCCTCGCCGAGGATCGAGCGCGCCATCTCGGCCATGACCTGGCCGGTCTCGTCGAAATCGACCTGGGCCACGAAGAGGCTTTCGCCCTCGCCGGTCGGGATCGGCGAATCCCAGGTGACGACCGGAATCCCGGCTTCCTGGGCGGCCACCGCCGCGGGGACGATCTGGTCGCCGGAGTTGTTGGAGAGCATGATCACGTCGTACTCGCCGGCTGGCGCGTTGGTCACGAACTCGATCTGGCCGGCGACGCTGTTCTCGGCGGTGGGCCCGACGAAATCGAGCGGCGTGGGATTGCCGAGCTCGGCGGCGGCCTCTTCGGCGCCCTGGTTGGCCTGGTCGAACGGCAGGATGCCGAGGAACTTGGGCAGGAGCATCATCTTGACTTCCTGCCCCGGCTCGGCGGTGACGGCTTCCCCGGAGACCGGGGTCTGGGCCAGCACCGCTGGGACCATGTTCGCGGCCAGCAGCCCGGCGCACGCCACGCCAGTCATCCATCGACGCGTCTTGACGTTCACGTGATCCTGCTCCTCGCAGTTGCTTCCGGCCGTTGGCGCCGATCGCCCGCGGCCACGATCCGGGTGGACGGCTACCCCGGCGCGGTCTGGGAGCGCGCGGGATCCGCCGCTTCCTGGGGCGGGCCGCGCAAGCTTGGGTCGGGCTGCCGCCGCCGCAGGCGCTCCCGCACGCGCCCGGCCAGGTTCGGCACGAGCACGGACAGGATCAGCAGCAGCCCGATAATCCCCGTTTGGGTGTTGCCGGTCACGCCGGCGATGACGAGGCCGTTGCGCAGGTTGAGCACCAGGTAGGTGGAGAGGAGGACGCCGGCCATGGAGCCGACCCCGCCGAAGATGCTGACGCCGCCGAGCAGGACCACGGTGATGATGTCGAGCTCGAACCCCTCGGCGGTGCTGGCGCGCACCGCGCCGAGGCGGGCGGCCATCAGCACCCCGGCGAGGGCGGAGATGAACCCGCTGGCCGTGAAGATGATCAGCTTTGTGCGGGCGACGGAGACGCCGGAGTAGCGGGCGACCTGGGCGCTGTTGCCGATGACGTAGGTCAGCCGGCCGAAGCCGCTGAAGTGCAGGACGACCGTGGCGACGATGGCGAGCATGGCGAAGATGATGATGGAGAGAGTCAGGGGGCCGATCAGCCCTTGCTGGCCAAGTCTGGTGAACCATTCGGGAAAGCCGCCGACGGAGCGGTCCTGGACCAGCAATCTGGCCAGGCCGCGGAATCCGACGTAGCCGGCCAGCGTCACCGCCAGCGAACTGAGGCCGACGATGGCGACGAAGTAGCCGTTGATCAGCCCGAAGCCGGCGCCGACGCCGAGGGCGACGATGATGGCGAGGAGCATGGGCGCCCCGGACTCGAAGAGGGCGGCGGCGGTGGCCGCGGAGAGCCCCATCATCGAGGCGACGGAGAGATCGATCTCGCCGCTGATGATGACGAATGTCATCACCAGGACGACGATGGCCTTTTCGATCCCCAGTTGGAACAGGTTGATCTGATTGGCGACCGTCAGGAAGTTCGGCACCCGCGTGATGTTGAAGCCCAACACCGCGAGGAGCAGCACGAGGAGCAACCCCTCCCAGCCGAGAAGGCGGCGCCACAGCTCACGCGCCATGGGCCAGCCCTCCCTCGTCGGCGGTCAGCGCCTGCCGTGCGGCCCGGTCGCGGCGGCGGACGCGCGCCCACATCTCACGCAACCGGCCGAGGATGATGGTGTCGGCGGTGACGGCGACGAGGATGAGCAGGCCCAGGATGGCGTCCTTGACGAACTCGCTGATGCCGGCCCAGCGGAGCAGGCTCTGCTGCAGGATTTCGATGAGGAGCACGCCGAGCAGGGCGCCGATCATCGAGCCCGAGCCGCCGAAGATGGCGACGCCGCCGACGACGACGGCGGCCACGACTTGCAGCTCCAGCCCCTGCGCGGCGGTGACGGTGATGTTGCCGAAGCGGACGAGGAACATGAACCCGGCCAGCCCGGAGAGCGCGCCGCTGATGACGAAGGCGGTAAAGACGTCGCGCTTGACGGGCAAGCCCGCGTTGCGCGCGGCTTCGGGGTTTGACCCGATGGCGTAGAGCCGGCGGCCGAAGGGGAGGTAGCGCAGGATGAGTAGCCCCAGGACGACGACGACGAGGGCGACGCCGACCATCAGGCGCAGGTCGTACTCGGCGATGGTGACGATGGTGGCGCTCGGCACGTCGTTGAGCCAGTCAGGGAGGTCGGCGGTGGTGACGGTTTTGGCGCCGGAGAACTCGACGAGGATGACGCGGTAGAGGGCTAAAGTGCCGAGGGTGGCGATGATGGCGGGGACGCCGCCGTAGGCGACGATCAGCCCGTTGACGACGCCGAGCGTCAGACCGATCGCCATGGCGATGAGGACGGCGGCGAAGGGCGAGAGCGTCGTGTCGCGGGTGAGCAGGGTGCCGGTCATGTAGGCCGCGAGGCCGACGATGGAAGACACCGACAGGTCGATGTTTCTCGTCAGGACAACGAGGACCTGCCCGACCGCGACAACGAGCGTGATGGCGAGCCCGGTCGTGAGCCGGTTGACGCTGCGCGGGTCGAAGTAGTTCGGGATCTGCGCAGCGAAGAAGAGAAGCAGGCCAATGGTGACGGCGAGGAGGATGAACTCCCGGAACTGCTCGGGCCGGATGCGGCGGAGGAGGACGGTCATGATCCGGACCTCCTGGTTCCTGATCCCTCGGCAACGAGCTGGTCGATCACGGCGGCCGCTTCGGCTCCCGCCCTGGCATCGATGCCGGGCTCGTCGGCGAACAGGTCGCCAGCTTGCCCCATCGCCGCCGAGAGGACGCGCTCCTGGGTGGCTTCGCCGTGCTCGAAGATGGCCATCTGCCGCCCTTCGCGCATGACCAGGATGCGGTCGCTCATGGCCAGCACCTCGGGCAGATCGGAGCTGATGAGGATGATGGCCATCCCTTCGGCCGCCAGGTCGTCGACGAGCTGGTGGACCTCGACCTTGGCGCCGACATCGATGCCGCGGGTCGGCTCGTCCAGGATGAGCACGTTGGGCCGGGTCTCCAGCCACTTGCTGATGACGACTTTCTGCTGGTTGCCGCCGGAGAGGGCCGCCGTCGGCGTTTCGACGGAGGGGGCGCGGATGCTGAGCCGCTGCCGAAACGCTTCGGCGGCAGCGCGCTCCGCCGCGCGACGCACCAGGCCGCGCGGCGACAGGAAGCGAGGCAGAGAGGGGAGCGAGATGTTGGCGGCGATCGAGAGCGGCATCACGAGCCCAAGCTGGCGCCGGTCTTCGGTGCTGTAGGCGATGCCGCGCGCCATGGCTTCGCGCGGGTTCGAGATGGCGACGGTCTGGCCGTCGAGCGTGATGTCGCCGCTATCGGCCGGGGCGATGCCGAAGAGCGCCAACCCCACGTCGGTGCGCCGAGCGCCGACGAGTCCGGCGAAACCGAGCACTTCGCCTGCGCGCAGCTCGAACGATACGTCCTCGAAGACGCCTTCGCGGCTCAGGCTGCGCACGGCGAGGCGCACTGGGCCCGGCTCGCGGCGCTGGCGACGGAAGAGCTCCTTTACCTCGCGGCCGACCATTTGCCGGATGGCCATGGCCGGCGTCAGCTCGGCGCGGGGGGTGGTCGAGATCCAGCGGCCGTCACGCAGGATGGTCACCCGATCCGCGATCTCGAAGACCTCTTCCATGCGGTGCGAGATGAAGAGGATAGCGACGCCCTGGCGCCGAAGCGTCTCGACGATGCGGAAGAGCCGGCGCACCTCGTGCGCGGAGAGGGAGGCCGTCGGCTCGTCCATGATCAGGACCCGCACGTCGAGGGAGAGGGCTTTGGCGATCTCGACGGTCTGCTGCTCGGCCAGCGTCAGGCCGCGGGCCGGGTCGGCGACGTCGAGGCGCATGTCGAGCCGCGCCAGCACATCGGCCGCTTCGCGCTCCATGCGGCGGCGGTCGACGACCTTGCCGCGATCGCGGTGGCCGATGAAGATGTTTTCCGCGACCGAGAGATCGGGGAAGATCATCGGCTCCTGGTAGATGGCGGCGACCCCGAGGCGCTGGGCATCCTGCGGCGACGCGACGCTGACCGGCGAGCCGTCGATGCGCACCTCGCCGCTGTCCGGCTGCTGGATGCCGGTGAAGATCTTGATCAGGGTCGACTTGCCGGCGCCGTTTTCGCCGAGCAGGGCGTGAATCTCGCCCCGGTGCAGCGCGATGGAGACATCATCGAGCGCCTGTGTGGCGCCGAAGGCTTTGCAGACGCGGTCCATCTCGAGGACGGGTCGTCGCCCATCCGGAGGCGGAGCCGCCTCGTCTCGTGACTGCCGCGCTGCCGCCGCGGTCTGGACCATGCCGCTTGCGCTCCTGGCGCCCGGTCACGGCGCCGCTGTTGAGGCGCTCGGGAACCGGATCGTTTGCTCTCACCGAGAGGGCGGCCATCAAAGCACAAGCGGCGCGCGGGCGCAACCGGGGTCCAAAGCGCAAGCGACGATTCGGTGTTCCCCGTTCGCGCTTCCGCTGATATGATCCCGGCGGCCCGAAGGTCACGTCGTGGCGCCGTTCCGGCGTGAGGGACAATCAGGACGAAGAGGAGGCAGCCAGGTGGAAACCCGCGAGACGTTTCTGGCGCTGTTGGACGGATATCGATCGGGTGCGCTGACCCGGCGCGATCTGCTCGTACGCGCGGCGGCGCTCGGCATCGGCGCCTCGGCGCTGGGGCAGCTCCTGGCGCGCGAGGCGCCCGTGGCCGCGGCGGCGCAGGAGGAGCCGGCCGTCGGCGGCACGCTGCGCGAGGGCTACGACCTCGATTTTTCCCGGCTCGACCCGGTGGCGACCAACTGGTACGACCCGGCGTTCCACGCACTCTACGACTCGCTGCTGATCGACGCGCCGGACGGCACGTTGCAGCCGAACCTGGCGGAGTCGTGGGAGGTGGCGGAGGACGGGACGTCGGTCACGTTCATGCTCAAGGAGGGGGCGCTCTTCCACTCCGGCCGCGCGGTGACGGCGGAGGCGGTGAAGGAGGTCTACGAGGCGATCATGGACCCGGCCAACGGGTCGCCGCTCTCGGTCCTCTTCTCACCGGTCGAGGCGATCGAGGCGGTCGACGACCGCACCGTGAGGCTGACCATGGCGCACCCGTATTACGAGGTGCTCAACGTGGTCAAGACGGGCTATTGGGCGATCGCCAATATCGAAACCCGCACTGAGCTGGCCGAGGCGTATGGGCAGAGCGGGGTGGACGGCACCGGGCCGTTCCTCTTCCAGGAGTGGGTGCCGGGGAGCCACACCTCGGTCGTGCGCTGGGAGGAGTACCCCGGCTCGATCGTGCCGTACTTCGAGAACAAGGGGACGGCGTACCTCGACGGGATCCGCTGGGAGGCGATCCTGGAGGGGGCGCAGCGGGCGACCCGGATCGAGAACGGCGAGATCGACACGTTGCGCAACCCGCTGTTGCAGGACGTGGCGCGGTTGGAGCAAAACCCGGACCTCTCCGTTTCGTCGTTCAGCGAGCCTTCGGGCTACATTCTGAGCACGAACTTCGAGCGGGAGGACCTCGATTTCCACGAGCTGGCGATGCGGCAGGCGATCTCGCACGCCATCGACCGGCCGGCGATCGTGACGGCGCTGCTGTCCGATTTGGGCAGCCCGCTGTACGGGCCGATCACGCCGGCGGACGTCTACTTCAACCCCGCGGTGGACGAGTTCAATCAGTTCGATCTCGAGCTGGCGAAGTCGATGGTGGCGGAGCTGGGGTGGGAGCCGGGCGAGGACGGCATCCTGACCAAGAACGGCGTGCGGCACGCGTTCACGTTGGTGGTGCAGGCGGAGTCGTTCAATCAGGTGCTCGCGTCCGTGCTGCAGGGCTCGTTGGCCGAGCTGGGCATGGAGGTCACGGTCGAGTCGCTCGACCGCGGGTCGTACTTCGGGCGGTTGGCAGAGGGCGTGGACAGCTCGCTGTTCTACTACCTGTGGCCGGTGCCGATCGACGTGGTGATCCTCTTCGTCGGCAGCGCCACGATCGGGGTGGGGCCGAACTGGAGCCGGGGCACGACGCCGGAGGTCGACGCCGCCATCGAGGCGTGGCAGAACGCCGCGAATGCCGAAGAGCTGCAGGCGGCGGGCGACGAGTTCCAACTGGCGGTCGCCGAGTATTTGCCGACGATCCCGCTGGTGGTGCGCAACAGCGTCTGGGTGTCGCGGCCGAACGTCCATGGCTGGCTGCCGCACCAGTACGACATTTATCCGCACTACAACGACGTTTGGCTGAGCGAAGCGTAGCCTCCTGACTCGAGGCTAGCGCCCGCCCGCGCCGCGGCGCGGCGGGGGCTTTCGCGATGCCATGCTCTTGGCGTGATTGTCGGAAGATGCCGAAGATGCCAAAGATGCCAAAGGTACGCGGGAGCGGAGCTACCGGCGCTTCTTGACGGTGATGGTCAGCCCCCAGCCGCCGCCGAGCTGGCCAGCGGCGGGTCCATCGGGGCGAATGAAGAGCTGCCAGGCGCCCGAGGGCTCCATGCCGTTGAAGGTGGAGAGCCGGAAGGCGTCGCCGGCCTCGGGGGCGGGTAGCGGGAAGTCGTCGTTGACGAAGCCGGGGTTGCCGCCGGGGTCGCCTGGCTCTCCGGGCTCACCGTCCTCACCCGGTTCGCCTTCTTCGCCGGGCGTTCCGTCGCTGCCAGGCTGCTCGGTCTCGGCGCCGAAAGGTCGCCCGAGGGATGTGCCCCTTTCGTCGTAATTGGCCGGGCGATAGCGCCCAAACGACAGGTCGCCGGATTTCGGCAGCGGCCGCTTGGTGTCATCGTCAAGGGTCAGGTCGATGCTGCCAACGATCGGCCGGTCGCCGGCGTCGCTCATGACGAGGGCAGTGCGGCCGTCTGGCGCGACGAGAAGGATGTCGATCTGGTCGGGACCTCCATGAGAAAGACCATACAGGTGCAAGTCGATGTCGATGACGCTTGGGTCGCGAGGGCCGCGCACGGCGATGGCATCTGGGTAGGACGACGGCAGATTGATGCCGGGCAACGAGATAGCGGTTCCCGAGTCGTACGTGCGTTCGATGACCTTGAAACGCGGTTTCGTGCGTTTGGCCATATCGACATCCATGGGCGCCAGAAGGACCACGGAGCCGGCGAGCGCCACGGCGATGATGCGGGAGAACATGGCGGGCCTCCTCGCGAGTCGCGAATGTGCGCAGCATAGCGCGAGCCGGCCGGGCGCGCCGCCGACCGAAGCCGTTCTCGCTGCGTCATGGAGCAGTGAGTAACGCGCCGACGGCTTGCGTCCCATCGAGCAGCGGTCTGTGCTTAGCTGATATCGACTGAAAGGGAGTTTAATCGATTACGTTGACTTCAAGCCATACGCAGTGTCATATTTGCTACATGCCTCGTGCATGAACCTGGCCAACGACGGCCCGGGACGAAGGCGGTCTGGGCGGCTTGAGTTTGTGCGCGAAATCCCAAAAATGGGAGGAGAAGCGGGTGGAGAACGAGCGATTCGATCGGTTGGCGAGCGTTGTAAGCACGGCAGCGTCGCGAAGGTCCGCTCTGCGCGGACTGGCGAAAGGGGCCTTCGGCGGCGTGTTGGGGCTCGTCGGGGCGGCTGCGCTTCTGGACGAAGAGCCGGCGCTCGCCAGGAAATGCAACGGGAATGCCCAGTGCAAGCAGCCAAAGAATCCCTGCAAGAAGGCTGTTTGCAAGGGCAAGAAGTGCCGCAAGGAGAACGAGCGGAACGGCAAGAGCTGCGGCGACGGATTGCAATGCCAGAACGGACGGTGCGTCTGCCCGAACGGGACGTGTGTGCGGACGATCCGCCCGTCGAACATGCAGGGCTGGCAGTTCTATAACGATCAAATCGATCAACCGATCGATCCGACGATGGAAGCCGGTCCGGAGACGCCGCCACTCGGCGTCGGCAGCGCGCTGTTGCAGATCGGCGGCAGCACGGAAGGCAAGCTGGTCTCCACCAACATCCTGATGGGTACGCCGCTCGCGGACTTCGAGACGTTCGAGTATAGCTACTACGTGACCGACTCGTCGGGCTCGGGGCCATCGTTCCAGGTGGGCATCACGTTCGACGTCACCGGCGACGAAGAAGGCTTCCAGGGGCGCATGGTGTACGTACCGAGCGCTCAGGGTGCCGTTACCGAGGGTGAGTGGGTCACCGTCGATCTCCTCGCCGACAATGGGACGGGCAACTGGTTTTTCACCTGCGCCACGGCGCGGCCGGTGTGCCAGGCAAACTCCGGCGGGCTTTGCACCCAGGCCGATTTCTGCAACTTCTCCGAGATCTTGACGGCGTTCCCGGACATCGGGATTCACCCGATCGGCGAGCAGGGTACAGGCGCCGGGTTTGGCTTCATCGGCATGAAGGTTGGCAGCGGGGAGGGCGCGGTCGACGCGAACGTTGATGCCGTCACGGTCAAGCTCGAAGGAGCGGGCCAGAACACAGTGATCTACAACTTCGAGCCCGATCCGCAGTAGCGGGTTTGTGAGCGCCGATCACGCGCTCGAGGAGACGAGCAACGACGCCTCGCCGTTTCCAGGCGAGGCGTCGTTGCTTCAGGGAAGGGCTCGTGGACCCCGGATGAGATCGCCGGCGACGAATCTGAGCAGGCCCTGCTCCCGATCCCGCAGCAGCAACGCTCCGTCTTCGTCGATGCCGACGAACACGCCGCGGTGGACGCGGCGTGCGTCTTCGAGGGCCACCTGTTCGCCAAGGAGGACGGCGCGCGACCGCCATTGGCCGAGCGCCGATCGTCCGCCGGAGGAGACGAACGCATCGTAGGCGGGATCGACTCGCGCCAGGATGGTCAGGAGCAGCTCGTGCGCAGGCGGAGCCGCGCCGGTTGCCGCCTGGAGCGTCGTGGCGCCGGGAGGAAGCGCATCGGCGGCGGCGATGTTGACGCCGATGCCGATGAGGGCGTGCTCGATCGCGCTGCCCCGCAAGGCCGATGCGGCCAGGATGCCGGCGACCTTGCGCCGCTCGGGGTCTGAGCCGATCCAGACGTCGTTCGGCCATTTCAACTGAACCGGCGTGCCAGTGAGCTGTTCGATGGCTTCGGCGACGGCCATGCCGGTCACGAGCGGCAGGGTTGACAGCCGATTCGGAGCGACCTGGGGCCGCAAGACCAGCGTGCAGAACAACGAAGAGCCGGGTGGCGCCTGCCAAGCCCTTCCAGCCCGGCCTCGGCCCGCGGTTTGCTCCGCGCTGACGACCGCGGTGCGCTCGGGTGCGCCAAAGCGAGCCAACCGGGCCGCGACGTCCATGGTGCTGGCAACGCTATCGTAGCGGTGGATCACCCAGCCGCGGGATGGGGTCATGGGTGCGGCGGGGGAGGGGCTGCCGCCATCGGCGCCGGCTCGTGCGTGTCGAGCGGTGCGTCGCCTTCGTCGAGGCGGGTCAGGCGGAGGTGCCGCAGGCGGTGGCCTTCCATGTCGAGGACTTCCGCACGCATGCCGTGGGCGTCGAACTGGTCGCCGACCCGCGGCAGCCGGTCGAGGTGCCAGTGGACGAAGCCGGCGGCGGTGCCGTAGGGGTCGTCCTCTCCGGTCAGGGAGAGGCCGAGCGCGTCTTCGACCGCTTCGATGGGGAGGCGGCCGTCGACGATGACCTCGCGGTCGCTGACTTGTTCGAGGAGGATCGTCTCTTCGTCGTACTCGTCGTGGATCTCGCCGACGATCTCTTCCAGGATGTCCTCGATGGTGACGATCCCGGCTGTGCCGCCGTACTCTTCGGCGACGATGGCGATGTGGATGCGGTTGCGGCGCAACTCGGCCAGCAGGTCGTCGAGCCGCTTCGATTCCGGCACGACGTACGGCGGGCGGACGAGGCGCTTGATCGGGAGGCTGCTGGTCGAGCCGATGACGAACGGCAGCAGGTCCTTGGCGTAGAGGATGCCGACGATGTGGTCGATCGAGTCGCGGTACACCGGCAACCGGGAATGCCCCGACTCGGTCATGGCGTCGACGATGGCTTGCGGCGATGCGTTTTCCGCCACGGCGACGATGTCGACGCGCGGAGCCATGATGTCGCGCGCGGTCGTTTCCTCCAGGCGCAGCACGTTGTCGATCATCTTCCGCTCTTCGGGTTCGATGACGCCGTCGTCTTCGGGGTCGTGGGTGATCAGGTGCATCTCGTCTTCCGAGCCGGCCGGCACGCTGTCCGGGTGGTCCCCGCCGAGCGCGTTGGTGAGCAGATTCGCCGCGCCGTCCGAGATCGCCGAGAGGGGACGGACCACGATCGCGACGAAGCGGGCCAGGCCGAGCAGCGCGCCGGCGACCGCGGCCGGGCGGGTTCGCGCCAGCGCCCGCGGGATCGCCTGTCCGAAGATGAGAAAGACGACGGCGACGACGACGACCGCGAAGAACACGGCGCCCCGGCCGCCCTGGCTCATCACCACGAAGGCGATGAGGCTGGCCGCCAGCGCGATGGCGATGGCTTGCACGAGCTGCAAGGCGGAGATGAGGGAGCGCCGCGGGTCGAGCAGCGTCTGCACGCTCCGCTCGCGGTTGGCCCCGCTGCCGGCGGTGCGGAAGCGGCGCCGGTCGATGAGCCCCGCGCTCGACTCGACAATTGCCGCTCCCGACATGATGACCAGGGCGATGACGGCAATGGCGATGAGGGTCCAACTGTCGGCGGTCACGCGCGAGGAAGCCTTTCGTCCGTGTCCCTACGCCCCCCTCAGGTGAAGAGGGCGCTGATACTGAGGTCCTTGTGGATGCGGGTGACGGCCTCGGCCAGCAGCGGCGCCACGCTGACGACCTCGATCTTGGTGGTCGGGCCGTTCTGCGGCAGGGGCAGGGTATCGGTGACGAGCACCTTGTCGATCGGGGAGCAGTCGATCAGATCCAGGCCGTCCTGGGCGAAGATGCCGTGGGTGGCCGCCGCGTAGATCGGCGAGGCCCCGCGGTCCCGTAGCAATTCCGCGGCCAGGACCAGCGTGCCGCCGGTGGAGATCATGTCGTCGACGATGACGGCGGGCCGGCCATCGACGTCGCCGACCATCTCCAGCGCCTCGGAGACGTCCGGCCCCGGATGCCGCTTGGAGATGATCGCCAGCGAGCCGCCGGTGCGCCCGCGCAGCTCTTCGGCGCGGGCCACGCCGCCGGCGTCGGGACTGACGACGACGAGATCTTGCAAGCCCTGGCGGTTGATATGGCGGGCCAGGATGGGCGCGGCGCGCAGGTGGTCGACCGGGATGTCGAAGAACCCTTCGATGGCGGGGGAGTGAAGATCCATGGTGAGGATGCGGTCGGCGCCGGCGGTGGTGAGCAGATTGGCGACGAGCTTGGCCGAGATCGGCTCCCGGCCGGAGGTCTTCTTCTCCTGTTTGGCATAGGCGAAGTAGGGGATGACGGCGGTGATGCGCGCGGCCGAGGCGCGGCGCAGCGCATCGACGATCAGGAGCAACTCGATGAGGTGGTTGTTGACGGGGTGGCTCATCGACTGGATGGCGAAGACGTCGGAGCCGCGCACGTTCTCGTCGAGCTTGACGCGCGTCTCGCCGTTTTTCCAGGCGCCGACGACGGCGCGGCCGAGCGGCGCCTCCAGCTCGGCCATCATGTCTTTGGCGAGTTGGGGATGCGAGGTTCCCGTGAAGACCTGCAGCCGCCCGTCCACTCAGCCCTCCCCGCTCGGATCATCCGATTTCCGCGCCTGTCGCACGACGCGGGCCGGGACGCCGACCACCGTGGCGCCGGCCGCCACGTCTTTGGTCACGACCGACCCGGCGCCGGTGCGCGCGTCGTCGCCGATGCGGACGGGGGCGCGCAGGATCGTGTCGCTGCCGATGAAGGCCCTGGCCCCGATCTCGGTGCGGTGCTTGGCGGTCCCGTCGAAGTTTGCGGTGATGGTCCCCGCCCCGATGTTCGTCTCCTCGCCGACCGATGCGTCGCCGAGGTAGCTGAAGTGCCCCACTTTGACCTCGGCGGCGAGGCGCGCGTTCTTCAGCTCGGCGAAGTTGCCGATGTGGGCGCGAGGACCGACCTCGCTGCCGCCGCGGAGGTGGGCGTAGGGGCCGACGTCCGTATCGTCGGCGATCTCGGAGTCCTCGATCGTCGAGGAGCGCACGATGACGCGGTCGCCCAGCCGGGCGTTGACGAGCACCGCGGCGGGGCCGATGAGGCACGCCTCGCCGATGGCTGTGGCGCGGAGCAGCTGGGAGTGAGGGAGAATTACCGAATCGGGGCCGATGCGAACATCCTCGTCGACGACGATCGTCTCCGGTAAGCGCATCGTGACCCCAGATCGCATCAGCCGCTCCCGCTTGCGCGCCCAGGCGCGCGCCTCGGCCCGCGCCAGGTCGATGCGATCGTTGACGCCGAGCGCGTCGTCGGGTGATCCGGAAACCACCGCGACCGGCCATGGCTTGGTATCCGCCGCTTCGGCTGCGGCGAGAGAAACCAACTCCGTGAGATACAGCTCGCCGGTGGCGGCGCTGGGGCGAAGCTTTCGTAGCGCCTCGCGCGCCCAACGGGCGTCGAGGGCCATCATCCCGGAGTTGATCTCCGTGGGTCCTGCTCGCCGAGGCCGGACGTCGTCTCGCCGCTCTGCGATTCCTACGGGAAATCCGGCCTCGTCGCGCACGATGCGCCCGTATCCGGCGGGATCGTCGAGCGTGGCGCTCAAGACCGTCACCCGCGCGCCCGATGCGCGCGAGCCGTCGAGCAACCTCGCCACGGTTTCCGGCTCGAGCAGAGGATGATCGCAGTACAGAACGATGAGCCTATCCAGGTCGGGTAACGCGTCCAGCCCGAGCCGAACCGCGTCTCCGGTGCCTCGCGGGGGATCTTGAAGGACGGTCGTGACGCACGCCGGGTTTTGCAGGCGATGGGTCAGGTCGGCCGCTTCGTTGCTGGCGACGATCGCAACGACGTCCGGATGCGCCCCGGCGCCAGCACGCAACACGCGCTCCACCATGGGAACCCCGGCGACGGTGTGCAGGGCCTTGGGGGTCGCCGAGCGCATACGCGAGCCGGCCCCCGCCGCGAGGACAAGGAGCCCGACCCATTCCGTTGGCGATGCGGAGATCTCCACGGGGCCTATGCGCTGTCCTCGTTCATCCGGAGATTGGGGCGGCTGAGGGTGAGGCTGGGCTGGCGGGCCAGGATTCGAACCTGGAACAAAGGTTCCAAAGACCCTTGTGATACCATTTCACCACCCGCCAACGGAAAGAACAGATCCGACCGACGCGACAACGCGGGCGATGGCCTCTGTCTCCACGGTGGCAAGTATACCAGCCCGCCCCTGGACGGCTGCGCTATCTCAACGCTTCTTTGACCCGGTCGAAGAAGCCCTTTTCGCCCTCCGCGCGCGGCGTCTCCAGCTCGAGCGAGGCAGCGAGCTGCTCGAAAAGCTCGCGTTGCTCGGCCGTCAGCTTCTTGGGCGTGACGACCTGGATGGTGACGAGCTGGTCGCCGCGATCCGTACCGCCGACTGATGGCGCCCCGCGTCCCTTGAGGCGGAACTGCTGGTTGCTCTGGGCGCCCTCAGGGAGGCGGAAGGCGACCGGGCCGTCGATCGTCTCGATCTCCAGCTCGTCGCCCAGGGCCGCCTGCGCGACGTTGACCTTCACCTGGGAAAGGATGTTGCGGTCGCGCCGGGTGAAGGTCGGATGCGGCGCGACGGAGATGCGGACGTAGGCGTTGCCGGCCAGCCCGCCGTTGGGGCTCGCTTCGCCCTGGCCGGTCAGGCGCAACGAGGCGTTATCGTCGATGCCGGCCGGGATGGAGATGGTGATCGAGCGAGTCCGCGCCACCCGGCCGCGGCCGCGGCAGTCCGGGCAGGGGTCGGTGATGCTCACGCCTTCGCCGCCGCACGCCGAGCAGGGCATGCTGGTCATGAACTGGCCAAGGATCGTCTGCTGGGCGCGGCGCACCTGGCCGGCGCCGTGGCAGACCGAGCAGGTCGGGGGCTTCTGGCCGTCGCGCATGCGGGAGCCGTCGCAGCTCTCGCAGACTTCGAGGCGGGTGATCTCGACGTCTTTGTCGGCGCCGAAAATGGCCTCTTCGAAGGCGATGGTGAGCCCGACCTGGATGTCGGCCCCGCGCATCGGTGCATTGGCGCGGCGCGTTGGGCCGGCGGCGCCGAAGAATGTCTCGAAAATGTCGGCAAAGGGAGAGCCAGCCGCGCCGCCGAAGCCGAAGGGATCGGCGCCGCCGAAGCCGCCGGGGAAGCCGGCGGCCGCGTGCCCGAAGCGGTCGTAGGAGGCGCGGCGGCCGTCGTCGGAGAGGACTTCGTAGGCCTCGTTGATCTCCTTGAAGCGCTCCTCGGCTTCCGCGGAGGGGTTGAGGTCGGGGTGGTACTGCCGGGCAAGCCGGCGATAGGCGCGCCGGATATCGTCCGGCCGCGCCGAGCGGTTGACCTCGAGCACCTCGTAGTAGTCGCGCTTGCCAGCCATTGCGTCCTGAGCCATGGTCGATCCAGATCCATCCAACGGGCACGGCAGCGAAGCATAGAGAATCGGCGGGGCGCCGTGCCGGGAGTACGCGGAGCCGATACCAAGAGAGGCCCACCCCGCCGTCTCCGCGGGATGCGCCCAGGAACGAATCTACTTTGACAAGATCCCCTCCGTCAACCCCGATTTGGCACTCTTTTCCGCCGAGTGCCAAACGTCGGGGCGGCAGAAGCGTGGCCTTGAGCCGCCCCTATACTTGGCGGCGAGCGACACGGCTTCTGACTGCCGTGGTCAGTCCAATGAGGCAGCAGTGGTTCAACGCACGCGCCCGGTTCGCTTTCGCCGCCCGCGGATCCCAGATGCGGTGGTCCACCGCGTGCCGCCGGGGCAGTTCGTCACGCCGCGCTGGCCGGTTCTGCACCAGGGCGACATTCCGGTGTTCGACCCCGCCGCCTGGGATTTCCGGGTGTGGGGATTGGCGGCGCAGCCGCTTGACCTGACGTGGGACCAGTTTCGCGATCTGCCCACGATCGCCGTGAGCGGCGATCTCCATTGCGTGACACGCTGGTCGAGCCTCGACCACGAATGGGACGGCGTCGCGCCGCGCACGATCGTGGAACTCGCGGCCGTGGACCCTGCGGCGCGCTTCGTGCTCCTTCACGGCGAGGCAGGCTATACCGCGAACATTCCGCTGGATGTATTCCTGGCGGACGACGCCGTGCTGGCGACCCACCATGGCGGTGCGCCGCTCACGCCGGAACATGGGGCGCCGTTGCGGGCGGTCGTTCCCGGCCGCTACGCGTGGAAAAGCGTCAAGTGGCTGCGCGGCGTCGAGTTTCTCGCGGAAGACCAACCGGGATTCTGGGAGGAGTTTGGCTACAGCAATTCCGCCGACCCCTGGCGGGAGGAGCGATTCGAGCCGTGAGCCGGTCAGTCCACCTTGATAGCGACCGATTCGGGAGCCGATCATACCGAGGGCATGTGTTTAGGATCGGAGGAGGATGAGCGCCGGGCCGGATGAGGGGCCGGCGCGCCGGGCTGGGGGATGGAAAGCCTCGATTCGGGAGGGGGGTCTCGTGCGGAAGCCTGCCGCCGCGATGGCCGTTGTGGCCACGCTTTGCCTGTCCTTGAGCGGACTTGCCGGAACGGGAGCCGTTCGGGCAGCCGAACTGGGCCACGTCAGCGGCTGGGCAACGCTCGGATCGGTCACCCCGGCGGCCGGGTGCTGGCTCGATGCCAGCGTCGAGGTCCAGCACGGGGGAGCCGCCCTCTCCGATGTCGCGGTTGGCGTCAATCTCGTCCATGGCGGCGAGATCGTCTCTGCAGACTGGGGCATGACCGGCGGGGACGGCATCGCGTTTCTCGGCGTCGATACGAGCTGGGCCGCGCCCGGCGCTGACGCCTGGCTGGACGTGGTCGTCGGCGGCGAGTATGCCGGCGGGATGCCCGTCTCTGTCACCGAGGCCGGCGGTTGCACCGACAACCCGGACATGGTGGAGATTGGCGCCCAGATCCCCATTGCGGGCGCCAGCGGGACGATGCAGGCGTGGAGCGCGGCCCCGGCGGTCGATTCCGGCATGGTCGACGTCGGTGTGCCGGCCTACGCACAGCAGCGCAACCTCTCCTGCGAGTATGCCTCGCTGGTGATTGCCATGGGCGCCTATGGCGTGTGGGTTTCCGAGTATGAGTTCGACCATCGTGTGGGCTGGTCCGAGAACCCGCACTGGGGCTACCGCGGCGATATCTCCGGCTGGTGGGGCAACACGACCGACTACGGCGTCTACGCCGCGGCGCTCGCCCCCGCGCTGAACGACTTCGGGTTCTGGGGCGAGACGTTCTACGGGGCGGGAAACCCGACGGCGCTGACGGCGCGGCTCGACGCGGGGACGCCGGTGCTCGTGTGGCTTGGACTCTGGGGCGACACCGGATTCTACGAATACGCCGGCGACGGCACGCCGTACAAGCTCGTGCCGGGACGGCACGTCGTGGTGGCGCACGGCTACGACAGCGGCGGCGTCTACTTCGCCGACCCGGCGACCGGCGGCAAGAGCTATTACGACTGGTCGACGTTCATGACATACTGGAATGTGATGGATGGCATGGGGCTGGCGGTCGGGCCGTACTAGCGGCGAGCGGAGCGCTCTGCCAGGGATGTGACCGTGCCTCGCGATCGCATTGTCGGCCTCGTTTTCGACGACCGGTATCTGACGCACAACACCGGGATCGATTTAATTGAGGATGTGGCGCCGTGGCCGTTCGCGGAACCGGCGGCGTGCGTGTCGAGCCCGGCGCTGGTCGGGCGCGCGAAGCATTTGATGGATTTGTACGGGGTCGCGGAGCGGATGCGGCGCATCGAGCCGATACTGGCGACCGATGATCAACTGACCGTCTACCACACGCCGGAGTATCTCACCCGCGTGGCGGCGATCGCCCAAACCGACGGCGGGGACACCGGATCGGGCGCGCCGATCGGGCGCGGCGGGGATCGCGTGGCGCGGCTCGCTGCAGGCGGGACGATTGCGGCGGTGGAGGCGGTCATGCGCGGCGAGGTAGATGCCGCGTACGCCCTGGTGCGCCCGCCCGGCCACCACGCGATGGCCGACGAGGGGATGGGGTTCTGCGTGTTCAACAACGCGGTGGTCGCGGCGCGGCAGGCGCAGCGCGAGCACGGCGCGGAGAGGGTGCTGATCGTCGATTGGGATGTGCACCACGGTAACGGGACGCAGGCCGCGTTCTGGTCCGACCCGAGCGTGTTGTTCATCTCGCTGCACCAGGACGATCTCTACCCGGCGGGTTGGGGCGCCGTCGATCAGGTCGGGCTGGGGGAGGGTGAGGGGTTCACCGTGAACGTCCCGCTCCCGGCCGGCGCTGGAAACCGGGCCTACGCCGAGGCGTTCGCCCGCATCGTGGACCCGATTTCGCGCCAGTTCGATCCCGATCTGGTGATCGTCTCGGCGGGGCAGGACGCCAGCGTCTTCGATCCGCTGGCGCGGATGTCGCTGACGCTGGCAGGCTACCGGGCGATGACGGAATCGATGATGGCCATCGCGGCGGAGTGTTGCGAGGGCCGGCTGGTGGTGACCCAGGAGGGTGGGTACGCGGCACAGTACGCGCCGTATTGCTCGGCGACAGTGGCGCAGTCGCTTGTCGAACTGGGTCCAGGTGAGGAGCCGATTCCCGATCCGTATGGTGAGCGGGCGGTGCTGCAGCCGGCCTCGAACGAGGCGGGTTTGGATGCGGAGCGGGCGATCGCGCAGGCCGTGGAGGTTCAGGGGAAGTACAGGACCCTGTGAACTGAGCTGCGCGGAAAGCAGGAGTCGATGACGCGCCGTCGTAAACTCCTCCTGAAGGCAATGAACAACCCGAGCGGTTTGCGCTTCGAGGAGTGTGAATCGCTGATCGAATCGTTCGAGTTTTTGCTCGATAGACAACGAGGAAGCCATCGACTCTATGTTCGAGACGACGTTCGCGAGTTCGTCAATGTTCAGCCGAGGGCGGACGGCAAGGCAAAGGCAGCCCAAGTACGTGACTTTCTGATATTGGTCCAGCAATACTCACTCTCGCTCGAGGGGGACGAAGGATGATCTACTACCCTGTCGTCGTCTTTTTCACAGAAGAGGACGGTGAATTCTTCGCCGTCGTTCCTGATCTTCCCGGCTGTACAGCGCATGGCGAGACGCCCGAGGAGGCGCTCCGCGAAGCTCGGATTGCCCAAGAATTGTGGCTCGAGGGCGCGCGGGAACGTGGGTGGACCGTTCCCGAACCGTCTCGCCCTCCAGAGATGCGCGCCGTCGGATAGGCGACGTATCGAACTCGGGTCGTCGCGCCTGAACGAGCCGATACCTATAGTCCGCAGGCTCGCATTCCCTGCCGGCTGTAAGAGCCTGTCTGAGAAGGGGGTAGACTGGGTGCGTGGTTCGACGATAGCCGATTTTGCCGGGAGTCTGCCATGCCCCGCCGCCCGTATCCGTCCGACCTGTCCGACGCCCAGTGGCGGGCGCTGGAACCGCTCATCCCCGCGGCCAAGCCGGGCGGCCGCCCCCGCAGCGCCGACGTGCGCGCCGTCGTCGACGCGATCCTGTACGTGGCGCGCAACGGGACGACCTGGCGCGCCCTGCCGCACGACTACCCGCCCTGGCGCACCGTCTACCACTACTTCCGGGCCTGGCGCATGGACGGCACCTGGGAGGCCATCCACGACGCGCTGCGCGACCGGACGCGGCGGGCGGCCGGGCGCGACCCCAGCCCCAGCGCGGCCATCATCGACAGCCAATCGGTCAAGACCACGGAAAAGGGGGGCCGCGCGGCTACGACGCCGGCAAGAAGGTGACCGGGCGCAAGCGCCACGTCGTGGTGGACACGCTGGGGCTGCTGCTGGCGGTGGCGGTGCACGCGGCCAGCATCCAGGACCGCGACGGGGCCAAGCTGGCGCTGGCCAAGCTGATCGGGCGCTTCCCGCGGCTGGCGGTGATCTGGGCCGACGGCGGGTACGCCGGGGCGCTGCTGGCCTGGGCGCTGGCGACCGGCGGGTGGGCCATCGAGCTGGTCAAGAAGCCGGCGGGGGCCGCCGCCTTCGCCGTGCTGCCCAAGCGGTGGATCGTGGAACGCACCTTCGCCTGGCTGGGGCGCTGCCGGCGGCTGAGCAAGGACTACGAGGCGCTGCCGGCCACCAGCGAGGCGTGGATCCACGTCGCCATGATCCACTTCATGCTCAAACGCCTGGCGCCCCGATGAACGGCCTTTTCAGACAGGCTCTAAGAGGGCTAACACACTATCCGGAAAGTGACTGACGATGGTAGGCTGGCCGCATGGACACCCCGCTTCCCGCCGCGGCCGCGGCGACGACCGAGAAGGACGACCCGACCATTTGGCGGGTTGACGACGCATTGTGGGCGCTGCTGGAACCGGTACTGCGCGTCGACAAGCCGCGCAAGAAGCCGGGGCGGCCCCGGCGCGACGACCGCGCCATCTTCGACGGGCTGATCTGGCTGACCCGCACCGGCGCGCAGTGGTCGCAGCTCCCCCGCGAGTTCGGGCCGAAGTCGACCGTCCACGAGCGCTTCGGCGAGTGGGTCGAGACCGGCGCGCTGGAACGGGCGTGGGCGATCCTGCTGCGCGCGTACGACGGGGCGCTCGGGCTGGACTGGAGTTGGCCGGCCGCCGACGGGTGCATCGTCAAAGCCCCGTTCGGCAAAAAGGGGGCGCTGGCGCGGCGCAGGCCACGGGGCGGAACCCGACGGATCGCGGCAAACCCGGCACCAAGCGCCACCTGCTGACCGAAGCCAAGGGCATCCCCACCGCCCTGGTGATCACCGGCGCCAACCGCCACGACATGACCCAACTCGCCGCGCTGCTGGACGGGACGGTGATCGCACCGACCCCCACCGAGCCGCCCCATTTGGCGCTCGACCGGGGCTACGACTACGACGCGTGCCGGGAGGCCGCGGCGGCGCGCGGGTACATGACCCCCATCCCGCCCAAAGCCAGCGACGCGACCCCGCTGCCGCCACCTGGCCATCCCGACCGCCACCCGCCGCGGCGCTGGGTCGTTGAGGTCGCGCACAGTTGGTTCAACCGCTTCCGACGCGTGCTGACGCGCACCGAAAAACAGGCCAGCCACTACCTCGGCTTCACCCACCTCGCCGCCGTCCTCAGCGTTTACCGCAAGGTCCGCCATGCTCGATCACTTTCCGGATAGTGTGTAACAGCAGATCGGCTTCGCCTCCGACGGCTGAATCTCGTTCGCCGGCTTGCTCGAGTACCCCGGCTGGATGATCCGCGCCGGCCCGGCCCCGCCCTCGGCCTGCAGCACGCCGACCCCGTCCGAGCCCTGTGCCTCGAAGACCGGCAGGAACGTCTCCCAGGCCACGTCGTACTCCGTGGGCCGCTCCCAGTTGGTGTTCGTCGGGCCGAGCACGTCGCGGATGACCGGGCCGGCGTCGTTGTAGCCGATCACCACCACCGCGTGGTCGTTGCCGAGCACGCCTGGCAGCTCCTTGCCGTCCGGCGTGACCCACGTCACGTTCGCCCAGGGCAGGAAGTCGACCGTCGCCTTCATCCAGACCAGCCCGCCCTCATCGAGAACGTCCTCGATCTCCTCCCGTGTCGCGACCGGCCGCGCCTCCAGCCCGAAGCGCTCGAAGAGGGGGATGAAGGCCGACCCGGTGGAGCGGGCCAGCATGTTGGATGTGTAGTCGCCGGAAAACGCCTGGGTGATGTCGCCGCCGTAGTTGATGAACCCTTCCGCCGTCTCCTGGCGCCGCGGCAGAACGCCCCGAGCGATCCCGGGTCGTGAAGACATCCGCCCCGATAATCATTGACAAAAGCAATTATATCATTGACACTAGCATGCATGAACGTCGCGGACGCCATGCCCCCTGGGGTCGCGGGGCCACCCCAGCCCGCCGATCCGATCGCGCGGATCCGCGCCTTCAACCGCTTCTACACCCGGCGCATCGGCGCCCTGGAGCGCGGCTACCTCGACAGCCCCTTTTCCCTGGCCGAGGCCCGCGTCCTCTACGAGCTCGCCCACCGCGACGAGCCAGTCGCCGCCGAGATCGCCGCCGACCTTGGGCTCGATCCCGGCTACCTGAGCCGCATCCTGCGCGGGTTCAGCAAAGCCGGTCTGGTCGAGAAGCGCACGTCGCCTCGCGATGGTCGGAGTCGCCTCCTCTCCTTGACCGTGCGGGGCCGCGCTGAATTCGCCCCCCTTGACGAAGCCTCACGCATTCAGACTGCGGCCATGCTGGAGCCAATGTCGCCCGCCGCGCAACGCCGCCTCCTCGAGGCCATCACGACCGTT
This sequence comes from uncultured Chloroflexota bacterium, assembly GCA_937870845.1. Classification (GTDB taxonomy): domain Bacteria; phylum Chloroflexota; class Chloroflexia; order Thermomicrobiales; family UBA6265; genus JACCXM01. Next base: position 5,457 of record CALMZR010000142.1, on the reverse strand, counting down.
TCGGAGCTCCTCGGCGACCCCGCTCGTGCCGCCGAGCCGTACCTGCTGCGCCCGCACGGCCCCGGCGACATGGGCTGGGTCGTCGCTCGCCACGGCGCGCTCTACGCCCAGGAGTACGGCTGGAATGCCGACTTCGAGGCGCTGGTCGCCGAGATCGTCGCCGGCTTCCTGCGCGGCTTCGATCCGGCCCGCGAGCGCTGCTGGATCGCCGAGCGCCACGGCGCAAACGTCGGCTCCGTCTTCCTCATGAAACACCCCGAGCGCGAAGGCGTCGCCCGCCTGCGCCTGCTCCTCGTCGAGCCTTCCGCGCGCGGCCTCGGCATCGGCCGCCGCCTCGTCGAAGAATGCACCCGCTTCGCCCGCCAGACCGGCTACCACGCGATCACCCTCTGGACCAACGACGTCCTGGTCTCCGCCCGCCGCATCTACGAGGCCGCCGGCTACCGCCTCGTCCACCAAGCTCCCCACCACGGCTTTGGCCACGATCTGGTCGAGCAGACGTGGGAGCTGACGCTGGGTGATGAGGTGGGAGGGTGATAGGAGCGACGGGGCGGCAATGGCATCTCGCTGTATCAATCTCGGAATCAATCTCGGAACAGGAGGCAGGATGGATCGCGGACACCGGCCATCACCACCACGCAATCCCCGAGCCCCCCATCCCCCCATGACCCGATCACCCCCGCCCGACTGGAACCCGGAGCAGTACGGACGCTTTCACGCCGAGCGCGCGCGGCCCTTCTTCGATCTGCTCGATCTGGTGCAGCCGCGCCCCGACATGCGCGTCGTCGACCTGGGCTGCGGCACGGGCGAGCTGACGCGGGTCATGCACGAGCGGCTGGCGGCGCGGGAGACGCTCGGCATCGATGCCTCCCCGGCGATGCTGGCCAAGAGCGCCGCCTTCGCCGGCGACGGCCTTCGCTTCGAGCCGGGGGACATCGCCGCCTTCTCGGCCGACGGCGCCTACGACCTCGTCTTCTCCAACGCCGCCATCCAGTGGGTCTCCGACCACGAGCCGCTCTTCGCCCGCCTCGCCGCCGCCCTCACCCCCACCGGGCAGCTCGCCGTGCAGATGCCGGCCAACAACGACCACCCCTCGCACCTCACCGCCTTCGCCGTCGCCGCCGAGCCCACCTTTCGGGACGCGCTCGGCGGCTACGCGCGGCAGTGGCCGGTCCTCGCCCCCGACGCATACGCAACGCTGCTACACCGACTCGGCTTCGCCCGCCAGCACGTCCGCTTGCAGGTCTACGGCCACGAGCTTGCCTCGCGCGAGGCCGTCATCGAGTGGGTCCGCGGCAGCCTCCTCACCGACTACGAGAAGCGCCTGCCCGCCGAGCTGTGGCCGGAGTTTCTCGACCGCTATCGGGAGTGCTTGCTGCCCCAGCTCGACGACACGCGGCCGTTCTTCTACCCGTTCAAGCGGGTGCTGCTCTGGGCCGCGCGCTGAGCGGGGCGGATCGGCGCTAGCGGCGCGCGCCTTGGCCTGCCTCGCGCGTCGCGAACCAGGCAACCACGTCCTCGCGGCGGATGCAGAGAATGTGGTGCTCGATGACCTCGGCGCGCAGCTCGCCGGAATAGACGGCGTGGCGCACGGCATCCACGCCGATGCCCAGCAGCCGGGCCACGTCTTCCGCGCGGTAGCGCTCGTGGTGCAGCAGCTCGAAGATCGACTCGGGCGTGCGACGTTCGATGGGGGGAGTGGGATGCTCCATCGGCGACCTCCCGTCTCGTCAGCGGATCGTCGTCCGGGAAGACCCCTGCGGGGATGTCTACGGTACTCTTCCGGCCGGCCATGTCAAGCGCAACCGCGCGCGTTGTTGGCAAGCATCCTGGCCCAGCGGAGTCCCTCACGTACACGTGCCTGCATCCTGGCGCGGCGGAGCGCATTCCGGAGGCAGCCATGGCATCGCCACCCGCATCAGCAACGGCGCCTACGAACGGCTGGCCCTCGCCGAGCCCGACCGGAAGTGGGAGCTGTGGGATGGCCATCCGCGCCAGAAACCGGGCATGACGTAAGCCAGCAGCCCATAGCCCGTAGCCCGCTCCATTGGCAGGGTCGCGTTCTTGTCTCGTCTGATCGCCGCCGCGCCCTCGAATCCACGTCGGGGGCGCGGCGCGTTCGTGTGATGGCGCCGCTCCGCGTCGCTCATCATCCGCCTCCTGCCCCGCCATTCCCGCTATCATTGACCAAGCCACGCCCTGGTCACCGCGGAGATAGATTTCATGGCAACTACCACTGTCCTCAGCGAGCAGGAGTACCGCGAACTCGCCCTCAACGACCCCGAGCGAAAGTGGGAACTTTGGAACGGCGTACCGGTGGAGAAGCCGCTGATGAGCATGCTGCACGAGGATGTCGCCACCTACCTCGGGGTAGCGCTCGCCAACCAACTTGACCGCAAGGACTACCGCGTCAACGTCAACGGCGGCAGAACCCGCTACACCGCGCGCAACTTCTTCATCCCCGATGTGGCCGTCATCCCAGCCGCGCTCAAGCGCCCATTCGAGCATGATCCGCGCGCCTTCAACGCCTTTGCCGAGCCGCTGCCGCTGGTCGCCGAAGTGTGGTCGCCTTCCACCGGCGCCTACGACTTCGAGACGAAGCTGCGCGCATATCAGGAGCGCGGCGACGAAGAAATCTGGTACGTCCACCCGTATGAACGCACCCTCACCGCTTGGCGCCGGCAGCCGGATGGCTCCTACACGGAAACCCTGTACACCGGCGGCCTCGTCCCCGTCCTCTCCCTCCCCGGCGTGGCCATCGACCTCGACGCCCTCTGCGCCCTCTGACGGCGAGACGCACTGTGCGCTCACAGCCGCCGCCATCGCCTATCATGCTCGCGCCACGCCCGCCATAGTCCTGGAGATGACCAGCAATGGCGACCGCGACGACGTTCAGCGAGCGCGACTACCGAGCCTTGGCGCTTCACGACCCGGATCGCACCTGGGAGTTGTGGGACGGCGCGCTGGTGGAAAAGCCGCCGATGAGCCGGCGACACGACGACGTGGCGTTCTTCTTCGGGCACATGCTGCAAAGCCAGCTCGATCGCGCCGAGTTCCGCGTCAACGTCAACGGCGGCAAGACCCGCTACACCGAGCGCAACTACTTCGAGCCGGACGTCGTCGTCATTCCGGCCGCCCTGGTGCAGCCTTTCGCGGACGATCCGGACACGTTCAACGCCTACGCGGAGCCGCTGCCGCTCGTCGTCGAGATCTGGTCCCGCTCCACCGGCGACTACGACATCGCCGCCAAGATCCCACTGTACCGCCAGCGCGGCGATCGCGAAATCGTGTTCCTCCACCCGTACGAGCGCATCTGGACGGCCTGGCGCCGCCAGCCCGACGGCTCCTATTCCGAGCACACGTATCGGGGCGGCATCGTCCCCATCGCGTCGCTCCCCGGCGTGACGATCGACCTCGACGCGCTCCTGGATGAGTGAACCCGGACCAAACCCATGAAGCGCGGGCGGCAGCACCCCCGGCTTCTGGCTCCGCCCGCGGATGAACTCCGAGCTGGCCCAGGTCGAGCAGCGCGCCGACGAGATCGAGGTCAATTCGCCGCCGGCGCGCTCCGCCTGATCGGCTACCCGACGTACGGCCGGTACGTCCCGAACGCCCAGAGATTCCCTTCCAGGTCGCGGGCGGTGTACTCCCGCGAGCCCCAATCGGTCTCCGCCAGCGGCCGCACGATCTCCGCGCCCTCGGCCACGGCGCGCTCGTAGTGGTCCTCGATCCCGTCGAGGGCGACGTACAGCCCTTGGGTTCCGATCGGCCCCTGCCACGGATTCTCCGGATTGACCTCGTCCCGTTTCGTGGTCGGCCTGATCACCCCATCCCCGAGGCGCAGCTCGACGTGGGCGTACGAGCCGTCCTCGGTCTGCGCCACCTCCAGCGGCTCGAAGCCGAAGACCCGGCAGAGCCAGTCGATGGCCGCCCCCAGATCCCCGATAGCCCAGGATCGGGTACATCGTGACCTGCCCGACGGAAACCCGCGTCGCTGCCTGCATGAGCATCCTCTATCGCTTGCCTGCTCGTCGCATCGAGGGGCCGGCGCTCAGCGCAACAATCAGCACGGGTGTTGGTATTGGAAGAAATTGACCCGCTCGCGCCGGGCGTGGGGCTCATCCGGGATCGGCTGGTCCGTGGCTCGCGTCGAACGCCGCCAGCAGGCGGCGCGGCGCCCGCGCTCGCCACGCGTCGACGAGCACCCCGCGCAGCGCCTCGGCGTCGATGGCGGCGAGGCGGACGAGCACCGACGGGTGACCGTCGTAGTGGGGCAGGGTGAAGAAGACCTCCGGCTCGGTGGCGATGAGCGCCTCCTTCTCGTCCTCGTCGAGCAGCCACGCCACGAGCACAGCGTCGTCGTCGCGCAGCCGCGCAAACGCCTTGTCCTTCACCCGAAACCCCGGCGTGCCGTAGAGCGGCCCCTCGCTCGTCTCGGGGAGAGAGAGGGCGATCCGCCGCACGTCGTCGCTCGTCGCCATCGCTGCGCCTTTCGCTGCCACTCGCGAACCGGGGACGAGCATCGCGGCTGGACCGGCAACCGGTATTGGACGTTCTTGCCCTCGGGTCTGGGTAAGGCAGGCGGTTCCCACCGCTCGGCTACCCGCCGATCCGCGCCAGATACCGCTCCGCCGAGCGCCGCACCGCCGCCCTGGCATCGGTGGCCACGACGCTCCCTGACCACCCCCCATAGAGCCGGTCGAACGGATACGGCTCGACCGCGGCCACGATGCGGCGAATGGCCCCCGCCCCCAGCGGGACCATGTTCGGGTAGCTCTCCATGAAGCTGACCCAGCGCCGGTCGGCCGCCACCTGGATCGTGTCGCCCGTGAGCAGCGCCCCCGCCCCGTCCGCGCCTTCGGGCCAGTGCAGCACGCAGCTCCCGGGGAAATGCCCGCCGCAGTGGACGAGCGTCAGCCCGCTCCCCGGCAAGGGGTCGGCCGTCTCCCCCTCCCAGAAGCGGATCGCCTCGTCCGGCCGCATCACCCACTCCCGATCGTCGGCGTGCAGCCAGATGGGGATGCCGCCAAACGCCCGGCTCCACTCCGCCATGCCGGTGTAGAAGTGCGGGTGGGAGATGGCGATCGCCGCCAGCCCGCCCCGCGCCTCGACCGCCGCGACCGTCTCGTCATCGACGTAGCTGATGCAATTCCACAGCATGTTGCCGGCCGGGGTCTCGATCAGATGCGCCTGCTGGCCGATGGCCACCTTCGGCTCGGTGGCGAACCCGGTCAACCCCGCCTCAATCGCCTCGACCTGGTTCCGGTGGTCCCGTCGCAGCGCGGCGAGCGTCGTCCACTGCTGCCCCTCGTGCCCGACGTACTGCCGCTCGTCCTCGCAGATGGGGCAGTTTGGCGGCGGCTCCGCCGAGGCCGCGAACTGCGCGCCGCACGCAACGCAGAAGAAATGCGTCATGTGCGTCCTCGCTCGCTTCCAGCACTCCCCGCAAATCGTCCG
>CALMZR010000141.1 GCA_937870845.1 uncultured Chloroflexota bacterium | reverse complement strand
CCCGGAACGTTCCCAGCCGTGACCCCGGCGTTCCTCAGGGACGCCCTGTACCACTCGGTCCTGCCCGCGCTCTCTATCGTCCTCGTTTCGCTCGGCGGCTGGGCGCTAGGGATGCGCGCCATGATGGTCACCACCCAGGGTGAGGACTACGTCACCTACGCCGACGCTAAAGGACTGAAGGGCAAGACGATCTTCTTCAATTACGCGATCCGGAACGCGCTCTTGCCGCAAGCGACGGCGCTGGCGCTCGTGCTGGGGCAGATCGTCTCCGGCGCGGTGCTGGTGGAGGTCGTCTTCTCCTACCCCGGCATCGGCAACACGTTGTACGAGGGGATCCGCAGCGGCGATTTCTACATCGTGCAGGGGATCGTCTTCATCCTCATCGTCTCCATCGGGCTGGTGACGCTGGCCCTCGATCTGCTCTACCCGCTATTCGATCCCCGCATCACCTACCGGAGAGCCTAGGGTGGCCACCACGACGCAACTGCTGACCGCGCCGGAGCCGAGCCGCGTCGAGGGGACGCGCCGGGAATCGGCGCGCTCCGCGGCTGGATACATCCGGCGCAATCCCTCGCTGGGGATCGGGCTGTTTCTGCTGCTGGCGCTGGCGCTCTTTGTCGTCATCGGGCATCTGACCGTCGATACCATCCAGTTCCGGCCGCTCTCCGTGCGGCCGCTGCAGCCGCCGTCGTGGGAGCTCCCCTTCGGCAGCGACAAGCAGGGGCGCAACCTCTACGCGGTCATGGTCGCGGGGACGCCGCTGACGCTGCGCATCGGGTTGTTGGCCGGGGTGATCGGGGTGACGCTGGGGGCGGTGCTGGCCTTCATCGGCGGGTACTTCGGCGGCTGGGCGGACACCATCATCCGCGTCCTGGTCGACGTGGGGCTGACCATCCCCGGATTGCTGGTCCTGATCATCATCGCCATGCGCGTGCGCGGCGGGTTGACGGTGGACCAGATGGCGCTGGTGGTCGGGCTGCTGGCGTGGCTCTTCCCGGCGCGCACCATCCGCTCCCAGGTGCTGACGCTCAAGCAGCGCGGGTTCGTGCAGGTGGCTCGGTTATCGGGGATGAGTCACGCGGAGGTGATCGTCAAGGAGCTGCTGCCGAACCTGCTGCCGTACCTGGGAGCCTCGCTGGTCGGCTCCGTCTCCGCTGCTATCCTGGCCTCGATCGGCCTGGAGGTGCTCGGTCTCGGCCCCTTCGAGGCGCCGACGTTGGGCATGACGATCTACTGGGTGATTTACAACGCGGCCATCATCAACGGCTGGTGGTGGTGGTGGTGGCCGCCCATCATCATCATCGCCATGCTGTTCATCGGGCTGTTCCTGGTGGCGGTGGGACTGGACGAGGTGGCCAACCCGCGGGTGCGCAATCGGGTGTGAGGCGTTGAGAGCGCTTATTCAGAGCGTTCTTCTAGCCAGACTCTTCAATAGCAAGGCTCTGGTATTCTCGGATTGACCGAGGAGCGCCAACCATGCTCGACGACCCAGAAGAGATTGTGATCACCATCGAGCCGGAGAGTGAGTTCGAAAAGGCGTTCGCTTCGGCGGGTAAAAACCCGGTTCGGCTGGTGCTCGGCGACCAACAGTTTGTCGCCACTCGCGACCCATTCACGTCAGTAGACCACTCCGATCCCGAGGAGTTTCGTGAGGCGCTGCGCGCGGCGGCCGGCACGTTTACCCCCGAAGAGGGAGAATGGCTCAAACGGATGATCTATCCCTGGCGAGACGAAGAAGGCCTGCGTATCGATCCACCCGACCTCGACACCGACATGGTCCTCGCCGCTGTGCGAGCGGTCCTGGGACCGCTGGCGGAAGAAGATGCTGGGCGGATCAAGGCGCTCATGCATGAAGGCCACGCCTTGCGCTCCCAGCAATTGGATGCTTCGTAAGTTCCAGTTGGCGACCTTCCCGCTGACGGCTCCATCATTCACACTCATGGAGGGGAACGAGATGGTGACTCTTACGCTTGACCCACAAAGCGAGATTGCAAAGGCGCTGAAGGCTATGGACAGCGAGCCGGTCGTCCTTGTCAGCAATGGCGAGCGCTTCCGAGTGAGCCGGGATGAGACCCTTCCTTCGGACGACGATGAGGAGTTCGAGAAAGCGCTACAGGCAGTCTTCGGAATGCTGACCCCCGAAGAGGCCGAACGGCGCATTCAAGACCTCTATCGCTGGCGAGAAGAGGGCACCCGACCGATCGACCGACCGTGAAGTTCCTCTTCGACTCCGATGTCTTGATCGCCATTTCCGGTGGCAATCCGCGTGCGGGGAATGCCTTGCGGGAGGCGCGCCGCGAAGGCGTTGGGGTCAGCGTCGTCTCGCACGCGGAGGTCTTCGAGGGCGCCTTTGGATATCCGGACACGGAGATGCAACTCGCGTTCTATCGTGAGTTTCTGGATCAGTTCGAAACGCTGCCCCTCCCTGGGCCAATCGTTGAACTGTTCGCTAGCGTCCGATCTAAACTGCGGCGCGCGGGCAACCTCATCCCCGATATGGACCTCCTCATTGCGGCCACGGCCATGCATCATGACGTGACCCTGGTCACACGAAATCTGCGCCATTTTGACCGCATATCCGGGCTGCGGACGTACCGACCGTACTGAGGAGAGCCGCATGCAACCCTGGTCATCAGAGGACGAGATGTTCGCCGTCGCCCGCAAGGAGCTGTTTCCGGCGGTCGTCGGCGACGTGATGGACAAGATGGGGCTGCTGCACCAGTTCCTTCCGCCCGCCATCCGGGCGCTGCGCGCCGACATGGTCGTGCTGGGGCGAGCGATGCCGGTGCTGGAGGCGGACGTCTTCACCGAGGTCGGCAGCACGGAGAAGGGCGGGGCCATGGCGCAGCCGTTCGGGCTAATGTTTCGCGCCCTCGACGACTTGCAGCCGAACGAGGTCTACCTCTGTACCGGGGCCTCGCCGCGCTACGCCCTCTGGGGCGAGTTGATGAGCACGCGGGCGATGAAGCTCGGGGGCGTAGGGGCGGTGCTGGATGGGTACGCGCGGGATACGGCGGGGATTCTGCGACTGGGGTTCCCGACGTTCTGCTACGGCAGCTATGCCCAGGATCAGGGACCGCGCGGCAAGGTGATCGATTTTCGGACGCCGCTGGAGCTGGGGGGTGTCCGCGTCGAGCCCGGCGCCGTGGTCTTCGGCGATCGGGACGGCGTCTGCGTCATCCCCCGCCAGGCCGAGGAGGAGGTGTTTCGCCGCGCACTGGAGAAGGTGCGCGGCGAGCAGCTCGTGCGGCAGGCGCTGGAGAATGGGGAGAGCGCGAGCGCCGCGTTCGAACGATTCGGGATCATGTAGCGGTCACGCCTTGCCGTCCCATTCGGCGTGAAACTGCTCCAGAAACCGCTCCATGAAGGCGTGGCGCTCGCGGGCAAGGCGGCGGCCGGGCGCGGTGTTCATGCGGCCGGCCAGCAGAAGCAGCTTCTCCGGGAAGTGGTTGATGGTCGAGCCGCGGTGCGCCTTGTAGGCATCGGCCGATCCGGCGAGAAACGGCTCCGCCTCGGGGTCGTGCATGGGGAGGCCCCGATAGCCGCCGTAGGCGAACGCCCGCGCGATGCCGATCGCCCCGATCCCGTCGAGCCGGTCGGCGTCCTGCACAACCTCGCCTTCCCGCGTCCGCATCGGGGTTGGCACGCCGGCGCCCTTGAAGGAGATGGTGGCGACGATCTCGCGGACGTGCGCGACCGTCGTTTCGTCGACACCGAGGGAACGGAGCCAGGACTCGGCGGTTTCGGGCCCGATCTCCTCGTCGCCGCCGTGGAACTTCCAGTCGGCCACGTCGTGCAGCAGGGCCGCCAGCTCCACCACGAAGAGGTCGGGGCCCTCCTCGCGGCCGATGGCGAGGGCGGTGCGGCGAACGCGGTCGATGTGCTGCCAGTCGTGACCGGAGGAGTCATCTTCGCAGCGTGCGCGCACGAACTGGCGCGTCTGGTCGAGAACGACCTGGCGATCCTGGCTCATCGGGTCGCGCCGGGAGCCAGGGGCGCCGCATCGCGCCGATCCCGCCGGGCGACGCGCAGCAGGAGCAACGACACGAGCAAGCCAACCCCGGCGATGCCGGCGTCGAGGCGTAGTCCGGAGCGCGCGCCGGCGGCGAACGCTTCCCCGGCGATGCCGAGGATCTCCTGCGCCATCCCCGCGTCGAACTGGGATAGCACCCGCTGGGCCGACTCGGCGCCGGAGAGAACGCCGTTTACGGCGTCCCGCTCAAGCGCCGTCACATCGGCGCCAGCAGCCGCGAGATGCGCGTCCACCGCCGCCCGCTCCGAAGACGCGACGATGGAGGTGGTCACCCCGAGGCCGATGGCCCCGCCCACGAACTGGGCCATGAACGTCAAGCCCGAGGCCAGGCTCTTGCGGTCCCGGTCGTCCGCCTGCACCGCCACGGTCGTGACGGAGGGCATGAAGAGCCCGAGCCCGATGCCGAAGACGGCCATGCCGGGCACGAGCGAGGGGTAGCCCGCGTTCACGTCGAACCGCGCCAGCAGGAATGGCCCAACCGCCAGGCAGACGAGCCCGGCGACAACGCCGAGCCGCGGATCGAGGCGACCGGCCACCGACCCGACCAGGAAGGAGACGACCGCGTATCCGCCCAGCATCGGCAGCATGCCGGCCCCGGCCTCGAGCGGAGACAGACTCATCAGCTTCTGCATGATCTGCGGCAGGAAGAGCACCGCCGCCGTGTAGGCCGGGGCCATCAGGGCCCGCGTCACGCACGCGATGGCGACTCCGGGGTTGCGGACGATGTCGGCGGGGATGAGCGCCATGTCGCCGGCGCGGTGTTCGACGAAGGGAAACGCCGCGATGAGGAGGGCGGCCAGACCGAGGCTGGCTACGATGCGCCGGTCGCCCCAGCCCCAATCCGTCGCCTGATCGAGCGCGAAGAGCAGCGCCGCGACCCCTACAGAGAAGACGGCGATGCCGCGGTAGTCGATTCGGAGGTGGGACGTGGACGTCGTGTCGGCGGGGATGAGGCCGCGGACGCCGAGGATGACCAGGATGGCGAGGGGCACGTTGACGAACTGGATCCAGCGCCATCCCAGAAACTCGGTCAGCGCGCCGCCTGCGACCGGCCCCACCGCCATGCCGACCCCGTAGCCGCCGATGACGATGGCGCCGGCCAAGGCCGCCTTCTCGCGGGGCACGACCGCGTAGCTCATCCCGGTGATCGCCGGCAGCATCAACCCGGCCCCGATCCCCATCAGCGCCCGCGCCGCGATCAGCCAGGAGACGTTGGCCGCGACCCCCGCCAGGAGCGACGTGGCGGCGAAGAGCCCGGCCCCGACGAGGAATATTCGCCGCCGGCCAATCTCGTCGGCCAGGCGCGCCGCCGTGACAATCGTCACCCCGTAAATGAGGAGGTAGGCGTTGACCACCCATTGCGCGGTGGTGAGGTCGACGTTCAGGTCACGCTCGATGCTGGGCAGCGCCACATTGAGGGCGGCCAGGTCCTGGGCCAGCATGGCGTTGGCCAAGGCAAGAATGGCCAGGGCAAGCATCGTGTCCTTCCGCATCCGCGCTCCATCGGCTGGCGCGCCGTTCGCCGGGGCGTGCCGTCCGGCTACGCCTCGGCGGGGACGGCCGTGCCTAGCACCCGCTCCAGCTCTGACCCCGCCAGCACCGGGCTCTCACTATGAAGGAAGCAGGCCGCCGCGCGCCGCTCGTCGGTGCGGAAGAGGGGCGGGACGGTGGTACGGCAGATATCCATGACGTGGGGGCAGCGGTCGGCGAATTTGCAACCGCGGGTCGCAACGGGAGCGCACGTCGAGGCGTTCTCGGCGAGTTTTTCCTTTTGCCAGGGGTGTTTGGGGTCGGCGAGGGGGATCGATTGGATCAGGAGTTGGGTGTAGGGGTGGCGCGGTTGTTTGACGACCAGATTGACGTCGCCGACCTCGGCGACTTCGCCGCGGTACATGACGATGATGTTCTGGCTGATCTGGTAGGCGGTGGTCAGGTCGTGGGTGATGTAAAGCATGGAAATGCCGAAGCGGAGGTGGAGTTGGCGGAGACTTTCGAGGATCGTGGCGCGGAGGGAGGCGTCGACCATCGAGACCGGTTCGTCGGCGATGATCAGCCGCGGCCGGACCAGCAGCGCCCGCGCCACCATCACCCGCTGCCGCTGCCCGCCGCTGAGTTGATGGGGATACCGGCCGAGCGTCTCCTCCGGCCGCAACCCGACCGCCTGCAGCGCCTCGACGATCAAGTCGTGCGCGTGGCTCTTCGACCTCGCCAGCCCGAACTTGGTCAGCGGTGTGGCGAGGACGTGATCGACCCGGTAGAAGGGGTTGTAGACCTCGTAGGGGTCCTGGAAGATGACCTGGACGTCCCGGCGGTACACGCGCCGCTCCTGCCGCGAGAGCGTCCTCACGTCCTTCCCCAGGTAGCGGATCTCGCCCGCCGTCGGGTCGATCTCGCCGAGCAGCACCCGCGCCAGCGTCGTCTTGCCGCTGCCGCTTTCGCCGACCACCGCCGTGATCACGGGAGGATCGGTGTCGATCCGCAGCGAGAAGTCGTCCAACGCGACGGTCGTCTCCTTCTGAAAGAGACCGCCCCCGAAGATCTTCGAGACGTGGCGGGCTTCGAGCAGCGTCGTCATCTGTGCTCCGAGGTGACAGGCGTCAGGCGTCAGGCGTCAGGCGTCAGGAGAACGATACGATTCCGTGCCCCTGACGCCTATCGCCTGACGCCTGACGCCTCTTCGTAGAGGTGGCAGGCAACCTGCCGATCCGGGTGTTTCAGTTCC
>CALMZR010000140.1 GCA_937870845.1 uncultured Chloroflexota bacterium | reverse complement strand
GGAGCCGTGCATCGTCCGCGCGGGCGAGCGGCTGGTGGTGCTGATGCGGGAGGAGCGGACGGGCTTCATCCACCAGAGCGATTCCCGGGACGGCGGCGAGAGCTGGACATCGCCGCGCCCGACGCCGATGTGGGGCTGCCCGCCGCATCTGCTCGCCCTCGGCGACGGCCGGCTGCTGTGCAGCTACGGCCATCGGCGGCCGCCGTACGGCATCCGCGCCTGTATCAGCGAGGACGGCGGGGAGATGTGGGACGTCGCCGCCGAACGGATCGTGCGCGACGGCCTGCCGAACGCCAACCTCGGCTATCCGTCGTCGATCGTCGTCGGGCAGAGCCGGGTGTTCACCACCTACTACGGAGAAGACGACGGGGTCACGTGCATTCAGGGGACGTTCTGGGGCGTCTGAATCGGACTGCGGTTTGCGATTGCGGCCCCGGCGGGCGGGGTCTTTGGCGAGGGGAGGGGGAGCGTGTTTCGGATCAGCGGACTAGAGCGGGTCGAGATGTACAGCGACCCGGACAATTTTTGCGCCGAGGTGTCGCTGGCCAATCTGGGCGGCGGGGAGCTGGCCGCGGTCTTTGCCCAGAACCGGGGTTTGCAGCACACCGACACCGGCTCGATCCTGCTCATCCGGTCGCTCGACCACGGCCGGACCTGGGATGCGGCGAGCAGGGTGGTGGTTCTGGAGGAGGAAGAGGACGCCGGCTGGAACATCGCGGCCATCTGCCGCCTCTCCGATGGGACTCTGCTGGTGCATGCCAATCGCTGGCGCTACCTGACCGACGGGCGCATCGACTGGATCACCGGCAAGTCGGAGATCGACGGCGTGTGGTTGACGCGCTCGACCGACAAGGGCGTCACATGGAGCCCCATCGAGCGGGTCAACTTCGCGCCGATGCGCAACGCGCGGGTGCGCGACGCGATCGTGGAGCTGCCGAGCGGCGAGCTGCTGATGCCGCTGCACGGGTTCCGCTGGCAGCGGACGCTGCCGGACATCGCCAGCGTGGAGCGGGAGCGCTGCTTCGTGCTCTGGTCGCCGGACAAGGGGAAGCACTGGCACTACTACGGCACCATGGGATACGACCCGGCCGAGATCATCCACTATCACGAGCCGGGGCTGACGCGCCTCGCCGACGGCCGCCTGCTGGGCCTCATGCGCACGCACCGCTGGCCGACCCCGGTGCTCCCCGGCGAACAGATGGGGCCGCCGAGCGGCTACGTCTACATGGCCTTCTCGGACGACGACGGGATGTCCTGGAGCTGGCCGCGCAACACGAAAGTGTGGGGGTATCCGCCGGACGTCATTACCCTGCCGGACGACGCGGTGCTGGCGGCCGTCAGCTACCGCACGAAGCCGATGGCCGTCCACATCGCGCTCTCCGCCGACGCCGAGACGTGGCTGCCGGAGGATGTCTTTCCGATTGCGACGTACGACCCGGCGAGCGTGACGCCGGTCTTCCCCCACCACCCGGACGAGCCGGTGGTTTCGCGCGTCCTGCGCGGGCAGCTCTGGCACATCGGCTACCCCAGCTCGATCCTGCTGGACGATGGGCGGGTGTTCACCGGATATCACCTCTACAACCAGGAAGGGCGGCAGTACGTGGAGGGGGCGATCTATTCCGTCGAGCGGGATTGATAGAGGGCCTGGGACGTTGGCAAGCGCCTGCCTGAAAAGATTGCCAAGGTTGCCAAGATTGCCAACTCTGGCGGGGGTAGGGTGGTTGGCAGACTTGCCGAGCCGCGAGCGGCGGCCCGCTTCAGGCAGGGCGCTGTTGCCGGTGATCGATGAGGGATCAGATGCAGGCAGCGGGTTCGGGGCGCACCTACCGGAATGAGGATTTCGATGTGCTCCTGGCGCTGCTCGACGCGGCCTCCGGGCCGGAGCGCTCGGTCACGCGCACGGGGCTGGCCTGGTCCCTCTCGGCGCCGGGCTTCGATCCCGCGAGCGACCTGTTCCTCGTGCCCGATTCTGACGGAACGGGGCTGCTGGGGGCCCGCGACGTGCGCGTCACGGCGCGGGGCGACGAGGAGGAGCTGATTTTGGAATCGTGGGGGGCCGTTCATCCCGCTGCACCCCACGCGGAGACGGAGGCGGCGCTGCTCGGGTCCGCGCTGACCCGCGCCCGGACTCTCCTCGCCGAGCGGGGGAGGGAAAAGGGCATCCTGCAGGCCCGCTGCGGCGCCGGCGATGCGGCATCGCGCGACGCCTTCGCGGTCGCGGGGCTCGCCTATGCCCGCGACCTGGTGACGATGCTGCGGCCGTCGTTGGACGACGTGGCCGCGCCGCGCTTTCCGGAGGGCGTCGTGGTGCGGCGCTATCGATCGGGCGACGAGGACGCCTGGGTGGAGGCGTTCAATGCGGCGTTCGCCGGGCATTGGGGCGGGTTCATGGGGATGTCGGCGGCGCGTTGGGCGCACGAGCGCACGGAGGCCGCGTTCGACCCGGAGATCAGCTTAATCGCCTGGGATGGCGACCGGATCGCCGGCTTCTGCCACTGCTGCATCAATCGCGAGCTGAACGAGCTGCGCGGGCGGAGGGTCGGGATGATCCGCTATGTCGGGGTGGCGCCCGCGTGGCGGCGGCAGGGTCTGGGGGCGGCGCTGACGCTGGCGGGGCTGCACGCATTGCGGGACGCGGGGATGGCGTCGGTGGCGCTCGGCGTGGATGCCGAGAATGTCACCGGGGCGAGGCGGCTGTACGAGCGGTACGGCTTCGAGGTGGTGGGGGAGCAGGTGATGTACCGCGCCGCGGTGGTTGCCGCTTCCGATCCAAGAAGGGAAGACCCAGCATAGCAGACCCATCGGCTCGATGCGGATCGGTCGGGGCGCGGTGGGGGACGGACAGGGAGAGCCGCCAAGTGGTCGGTGATCGCTCGCGGACATTGCCTCAGACACCGAGGGCCGACCCTTTCGAGACGGCCCTCGGTGTAATGAACTTGTTGTTGAGCTAGGCCGGGTGGAGCGATCCGCGAAGCCCTCTTTGGCCGCCGCTACCCCCGATACCTGTAAGCAGTTGCTCAACGAGTCCTCGCTTCGTAGCGGCTCCGTTGGATTCCGGCGGGGCGCCCACCTCGCGTTGTAGCCGCCGTCTGATGCGCTTGACCTCGCGCTGAGGAACGCCGACCGATTCGACGATGGCGAAGAGCTCGGGGCGCTCGTAGACCGCGGCCTTCGCGAAGTGCTCGATTTCCATGCCGACAACCTCGTCGGTCTCTGGGTCGACGCGGGCCATCCAGTAGCCGCTCATGGAACTCATGGAGATGCCCACGGTAGGGCGATCGTCGCCCGTGAACGAGAAGACGAGGGTGTCGGACCGGGCGTCGTAAATGAGGCTGCCCGACTCGATGTCGACCGACTCTGCGACCGTGAACTTCAAGTCGAATGTGCGCGTCGGCGTCACATATCGGGTGGGAACCATCGCTTCTCCCTTGCTAAGGGCGCATCGACAAGGTCGATGTCGAGCACGTCGCCCTTCATGTCCTCTAGCAGCAGCTTCTTGGCCCGGTTGATCCAGCTATGCGGGTGGTACGTCGCAACCCGCAGGAATAGCCCGTGGAACGGCGAAGGAAAGTCGAAGCGGCGGTAGTAGCACCGCCGGTCGTGGGCGTCGTAGGTGATGATGTTGGGATCTTGGATCGTGCGGCAAATCGCCGCATCGATATCGGGGATGTGAAGCAGCGCTCGCCGTTGGCCATTCGTGAGCTCCTGCCATCGTTCCTCGCTGAGGGAGACCTGGCGCCCTCCACGTCCTGCGCAACGCAAGCGCTGGGCCATGCATCCTCCGCCTTCGCAGGCGCATTATCCTGACAGCTTGTCAACCTTTCAAGTGATACAGACCATAACACAAGACAATTATGTATGTTGGAACCAACGATCTCCTTTGGTCCAGAAACACCGATCAAGTCGTGACCGATGCGGCCATAAGCACGCGCTCCGCCTCGATCGCCGCGGCGCGGCCCGAGGCGATGGCCCCGGCGATCCAGCCCGGGAACTCGGTCGCGACGTCGGCGCCGGCCATGAGCACCCGCCCGTGCGGTTGCGCCAGGAGGTCGAGCACCCCGGACGTGGCCCAGCCGGGTGGCTCGGTCATCCAGCCGCCGCGCGACCAGGGGTCGGTCGCCCAGTCGTGCCAGGTCGTGGACAGCACGCGCGCCTCCGGGGCGTAGACGCGCAGCGCCTGCTCCAGGGCGTTGGCATCGTTCGCGTCGATCCGGCCTTCCAGCGCGAAGCCGACCACCGCCTGCGTCCCACCGGAGCCGCCTTCGGCGGCCAGGGAGCAGAAGGGCGTGTCCCAGCCGAGGGCGGTCATGCGGTCGGGGACGCCGGTGGCCAGCATCCAGATCTTGGCGACCTTGCAGGCGTTGCCCTCGGCCAGCGCCGCGCGGCGCGCCGGCTCCAGCGGCGGGTCGAAAGCGATGTCGGCCATGACGTTGATGGGGACGGCGAGGATGCAGAGCGGAGCCGTGACGGTCCCGGCAGGGGTGTTCACGACGACGCCATCCGCGGTCTGCCGAATCGCCGACACCGGGGTTTCGAGGCGAATCTCGCCCGGCACGTCGGCGGCGATCGCCTCGGCCAGGGAGGTCGTGCCGGCAGCGAAGACGCGGCGGTCGTCGAGGGCGAAGGAGTCGGCGTCGCCGCGGCGGGCAACGAGCTGGAGGATGGCCAGCATGGGGTGCTCGTCCGGGGCGGCGCCGGCCATGGCCGAGGTCTGGGCGTAGAGGTAGCCGCGAAGCGTGGGGGAGATGTCGAGGCGGCTCAGCCAGTCCGCGATGGAGACGTCGTGCCGTCTTATGTCGTCGGGAGTGGCCGCGGCGAGGCTGCGGGCGGCGCGGGCGATCTCGGCCATCGCCGCGTCGAAACCGTCGGGGGCTCCCTCGCGCACGGCGCCGCCGATGAAGGACCGGTGCGATTGGTAGTCGGTGGCGGGGGCGATGTCGATGTCGTAGCGGCCGGCTTCCTCGCGGATTTGGGGCTGGTCACTCGGGTCGAACCAGGCGCCGCCCAGCTCGACCTTGCGGCCGGAGTCGGGCAACTCGCGAAACCAGGTCCGCCCGCCGACGCGGTCGCGCGCTTCGAGGACGACGACGCGGTAGCCGCGTTGCCCGAGGTTGCGCGCGGCGACGAGGCCGGCGAACCCGGCGCCGATGACGATGATGTTGATTGAGTCTTGCATCGCGGCCCTCAGTCGATCGTAGGGGCACGGCATGCCAGGCCCAGTTGACGCAGGCTGCGCGGTTTCGATCGGCGTGTCGCCGCCGCCTGTGGCGTGGGCACGGCATGCCGTGCCCCTACGGGCGCGACTCCGCCAACGTTCGTGAACGAAAACCGCATCAGTACGTCACCCCGCTGGTGAGGATCACGTTGTAGTAGGGGGTGCATTCGCCGGTGCGGACGACGGCGCGGGCGCGCTGGCTGAGGCG
>CALMZR010000139.1 GCA_937870845.1 uncultured Chloroflexota bacterium | reverse complement strand
CGCGCGAACTCGACATTCCGAAAGCCCATGCATCGGTCGCGGATCTCCTCCTCGATCCAGAAATCGATGTCGTATACATCAGCACGACCAACGAACGGCACAAGCCGCACACCATTACCGCTGCGCAGAGGGGCAAGCACGTGCTGTGCGAGAAGCCTTTGGCGCTGACGATTGAAGGCGCGCGGAGGATGGTCGAAGCCTGCGGCTCCGCGGGCGTCGTGATCGGGACGAACCACCATCTGCGGAACTCCGCGGCGCACCGGACGATGTGCGAGCTCGTCGCCAACGGGGCCACCGGGCGACCGTTGGCGGCGCGCGTCTTTCACGCCGTCTACCTGCCGCCGCAGTTGCAGGGGTGGCGCATCGAGCGGCCGGAATCGGGCGGCGGCGTGGTCCTCGACATCACCGTCCACGACGCGGATACGCTGCGCTTCGTGCTGGACGACGAGGTCGAAGAGGTGACGGCCATGACGGCCAACCAGGGCATGGGGCAGTCGGGGCTAGAGGACGCCGTGATGGGGGTGATGCGCTTGCGCGGCGGCGTGCTGGCCCAGTTCCACGACGCGTTCACGGCCCGCCATGCCTACACCGGGTTCGAGGTCCACGGCACGGATGGCTCGCTGTATGGCCGGGACGTGATGACGCAACGGCCGACGGGCGCGGTGGTCCTGCGCCGCGACGGCGAAGAGGAGTCGATTCCGATCAAGCATGGCAACCTGTACGAGCGATCGGTGGCGCGGTTCAACGCGGCGGTGCGCGGGGAGGGCGAGCCGGCGGCAACCGGGGAGGACGGCGTGCGCTCGCTCGCCATCGCGCTGGCCGTGCGAGAATCGGCGTTGACGGGGCGCGTGGTTCAGGTGGCCGAGGTGTGATTCGGTCTGATGCCGCGCTCCCCGTGTCTTGCTGAACGAAGTGAAGCATCTCGGCTCCGATGAGCGACCGCTCCCTCACGCCGAGATTCCTCGCTGACGCTCACAATGACACGGTGTTGGCGGTGGCGCTCCGCGCTCCAGCAGGCGAGTAGGGACGACCACAGTGACGCATTCGAAATGGATCTCGCTGGAAGAAGCGGCGGCGCTCATCCCGGATGGGGCGACGGTGTCGGTCAGCTCATCGTCGGGGTTGGGGTGCCCGGAAGAGACATTGCACGCCATCGGAGACCGCTTTCGCCAGACCGGATCGCCGCGCGGGTTGACGATGATCCACCCCATCGCGGCCGGGGACATGTACGGCATCGACGGGGTCGACCACATTGCCGAGCCGGGCTTGATCAAGCGGATCGTCGCCGGCAGCTACCCGAGCGGCCCCTCCGGGGCGCCGTCGCCGAAGATCTGGCAGTTGATCGACGGCGACGCCGTCGAGGCCTACAACCTGCCGAGCGGAGTGCTGTTTCACATGCACGCCGACGCCGCTGCGGGACGACCCGGCGTACTGACCAAGGTTGGCCTCGACACCTTCGTCGATCCGCGGCGGCATGGCGGGCGCATGAATCGGGCGACAACCGACGAGATCGTGCAGGTCGTCACGTTTGATGGGGAGGAGTGGCTCTATTACCGGGCCATCCCGATCGACGTGGCCATCGTGCGCGGCACCACCGCCGACGAGCGGGGCAACGTCTCGATGGAGCACGAGGGCGCCTACCTGGGCGGCCTCGATCAGGCGCTGGCGGCGCGGAGCAACGGGGGCGTAGTCATCGCCCAGGTCGAGCGGTTGACGGCGGCAGACTCCATCCCTCCACAGCGGGTTCACATTCCGGGCACGCTGGTCGATTGGGTGGTGGCTGCGCCGGGGCAACGGCAGACGACCCAGACGGACTACGACCCGGCCATTAGCGGCGAAGTGCGGCGGCCGGCGGATCAGTTCGAGCTGCCCGAGTGGGGTCTGGAGAAGATCATCGCGCGGCGGGCGGCGATGGAGCTGGTCGACGGCGAGGTCGTCAACCTCGGGTTCGGCATCTCGGCGCTGGCGCCGCGCATCCTGCTGGAAGAGGGGCTGGATGGGCAGGTGACGTGGGTCATCGAGCAGGGAGCGGTGGGCGGCATGCCGCTGCTTGGCTTTCAGTTCGGGTGCGCCGCCAATGCCCAAGCCATCATTGCGTCGCCCGCGCAGTTCACCTATTTCCAGGGGGGCGGCTTCGACCGCTGCTTGTTGTCGTTTCTGCAAGTGGATGCGGCGGGGAACGTCAACGTCTCCCGCCTGAAGGGCAAACCGCACGTCACGGCCGGGGCGGGCGGTTTCATCGACATCACGGCACGGGCCAAGCGCTTGGTCTTCAGCGGCCCGTTCGCCGCGGGGCGGCAAGACATCGAGGTCAACGACGGCTCGTTAACGATCCATGCAGATGCCAAGGTGGCCAAGTTCGTGCCGGAGGTCGAACACGTCACCTTCAGCGGACGCATGGCGCGGCAGCGCGGGCAGGACGTGACGTTCGTCACCGAGCGGTGCGTGATTCGGATGCTTGACGATGGGTTGACCGTCACCGAAATCGCTCCCGGCGTCGATCTGGAGGGGGACGTGCTCGGCCGGGTGGAGATTCCTCTGCGCGTCGCGCCCGAGCTGAGGCCGATGGACCAACGGATCTTCCGGCCCGAGCCGATGGGGCTGCAATTGCGCAGTCGGGAAGGTGCGGCGGCACGAGAACTCGTCGCTCCAGCCAGAGGGAAAGCCGGTGACCATGGACGCGCCTGAGGCGTTGCTCGCCCTCACCGCCCGTGAGGCACAGATCGCCGACGCAGTATTCGAGCGGATGTTTCCCGCCGACGAGAACGGACCCGGTGCGCGGGACATTGGCGTAACGACCTACCTCGATCGGGCGCTGGCAGGCGCGTACCGCGACCGTGTTGGAACGTACCGGCAGGGTCTGGCGATGCTGAACCGGGCCAGCGAAGATCGGTTCGGCGTGGGATTCGCCGAGGCGTCGAGCGGCGACCAGGACGCGCTGCTGGGCGAGCTGGAGGCGGGGAGGGTCGCCGGCTGGGAAACGCCCGAGCAGCGGCCATTCTTCGATCTGATGCGCGTCCATCTCCAGGAGGGGTTGTTCAGCGATCCCGCCTATGGCGGCAATCGCAACAAGGCGGGCTGGCGGCTGCTGGGCCACCCCGGCGTCTGGCTCGATAACAGCGCCGAGGAGAACCTATCGTCCGAGCCGGTGACCAAGGGCGGGCGCATCCAATCGCTGGCGGACGTGGGGGCGGACCTGGCGGCGCTCGGTTCGGAGCCGCCGGTTGCGGGGTTCGATGCGCAGCGGGGAGCGGAAGAGCCGGCCGAGGACGTGGACGTGGTGATGATCGGCGTCGGCGGAGTCGGCGGATTCATCGCGCCGGTCTTGGCCAAGGCCGGGATGAAGGTCGTGGGGCTGGAAGCGGGGCCGTGGCTGCGGCTCGAAGACTTCCGGCCGGACGAGCTGAGCGCCGCGTACTACTGCCGGGCCGAGCTGGGGCCGAAATTCACGGCGGAAACGCCGAGCTGGCGGCGCAACGTATTCGAGCCGACCCGCGACCTAACCTTTTCTTTGGGGCGCATGGTGAACGGCGTCGGCGGCTCGGTGATCCATTACGGGGCCTGGCTGCGCCGATTTCCCGCGCACAACCTGCGGCTTCGCTCCCACGCGCTGGAATGCTGGGGGGAAAGGGCGATCCCCGATGGCTGCACCGTCGCCGACTGGCCGGTCACGTACGACGAGCTGCGGCCGTGGTTCGATCGAATCGAGCGCATCGTCGGTATCGGGGGGGACGAGCACAACGACTTTCTCGCCCACGAAGAGCCGTACCCGCTGCCGCCGACGCGGCCGTTTCGCATGGGCGAGCTATTCACGCAGGCGACGCGGGAGCTGGGGCTGCACCCGCACGCGACGCCGATCGGGATGACGACGCGCGCCTACAACGGTTTCCCGGAGATGACCTACACCGCCTGGAACAACGGCTTCGGCTCGTGGACCGGCGCCAAGTGGCACCCTGGACTGACCAGCGTGCGCGAGGCATTGGCCAGCGGCAATTTCGACCTGCGCACGCATTGCCGCGTCACCCGCATTCTCACGGATGGGGACGGGCGGGCGCGCGGAGTCGAATACCTCGACGCGTTGGGACGGCCGCGGGTGCAGCGGGCGGACACGGTCATCCTGGCGGCCTACACGTTCGAGAACGTGCGGCTCCTCTTCTTGTCGGGCGACGACCGGCATCCGGACGGCCTCGGCAACGCGACGGGGCAACTCGGCAAGCATTTCATGAGCAAGATGTTTCCCCATGTCGATGGCTTCTTCCCGAATGTCGTGTTCAACCGGCACACCGGGCCGGCATCGCAAGCGGTGGTGCTGGACGATTTTCTCGATGCCTCGTTCGACTGCGGAGCGCACGGCTTCCTCGGCGGGTCTACGCTTGGCGCGGAGAACCAGTTCCTGCCGATCCAGATCAGCCGCGAGACGCTGCCGCCGGACGTCCCCCGCTGGGGGCAGGGGTACAAGGACCACCTGCGGCAGTGGCAGCACTGGGGCGTGGTGCGGATGCAGCCGGAGGCGCTCTCGTACGAGGACAACTTCCTCGACATCGACCCGCATCACCGCGACCGCAGCGGCGTCGGCATGCCGCTTCTTCGCGTGACCTACGACCTGCTCCCCAACGAAGAGCGGCAGGCGGAATTCTTCGAGGAGAAGTGCGAAGAGATCTTGCGCGCCATGGGCGCGAGCAAGACCTGGCGCGGCCCGCGCTTCACGGGCGCGGGCAGCTCACACGACCTGGGTGGATGCCGCATGGGGGTTGACCCAGCAGGGAGCGTCGTCGACCGAAACCTGCAAGTTCACGACACGCCGGGGCTCTACGTCTTCTCCGGCGCGGTCTTTCCGACATGCGCCGGCGTGAACCCGACCCTGACGTTGTGGGCCCTCTCGCTGTGGGCCGCGCACGGGCTGGTGAATCGCCTGCAAGCGGGCGACAAGCGATGACGGAGGAGGCTCCGCCGCAAGGCCGCGTCACGCTCGAAGTTCAGGGATCGGTCGCCATGCTGATGCTCGACCGATCCGCCAAGCTCAATGCCCTTAGTCTCGAAATGCTCGATGAGCTCGAGCGCCACGTCGCGGCGATCGATCGCGACAACGACGTTCGCGTCGTCGTCATCGCCGCGGCTGGGGACCGCGCGTTCTGCGTCGGGGCGGACGTGAACGCCTGGTCGGCCCTGGAGCCGCTCGACATGTGGCGGCGCTGGATTCGGGAGGGGCATCGCGTCCTGCAGCGCCTGGCGGATGTGCGGCAGCCGACGATTGCGGCGATCAACGGGTTCGCCTTCGGCGGCGGGTTGGAGCTGGCGCTGGCGGCGGATATCCGCATCGCCTCCGAGACGGCCAGCTTCGCGATGCCGGAGACGAAGATCGGCACGCTGCCCGGTTGGGCGGGAACGTCGCGGCTGCCCGATGCGATTGGCGCCGCCCGCGCCAAGCAGATGATCTTTTCCGGCGGCCGCTGCGATGCCGCGACGGCGGAGCGATGGGGGTTGGTCAACGAGGTCGTGCCGGCGGATCGGCTCATGGATCGCGCTCGCGAGCTGGCGCTGGAGATCGCCGGCAACGCGCCGGTCTCGGTGCAGCTCGCCAAGGCCGCGATCGATGGCGGTCCCATTGCCCTGGAAGGCCTGGCGGGAGCGTTGGCCGCGAGCACCGACGATCTGCGCGAAGGGGTGGCGTCGTTTCGGGAGAAGCGGACGCCGCGCTTTCGCGGACGGTGAAGGACGGGAGGAGCCGGCTGTTGACGACGTTCGACCCCACTGCATCGCTCGAAGTCCGGGCCGCGCAGGCGCTCGACTTTGCCCAGGAGCAGGTGCGCGGGCTCATCACCCGCCATCCCGATTTCTTCCCGCTCTACACCGAGGAGGGGAAGTGGCAGCACGGGCGGGAGTCGTGGACGAACTGGTGCGAAGGGTTCCTGGGCGGGATGATGTGGATCTTCACCCGGCGCGACGGCGACCCGTTCTGGCGGGAGCGGGCCGAGCACTATTCCCGGCTGATCGAGGAGCGGCAGTTCGACACGGAAGTCCACGACCTGGGCTTCGTCTTCTGGTCGACCTGGAAGCGGTGGTTCGACCTGACCGGCGATCCGGAGATCCAGGCCCGGGTGATCCAGGCTGGGCGCACGATGGGGTTGCGGTTCAACGAGGAGGGGAAGTTCCTGCGCTCGTTCGTCGCTCCGGAGAGCTGCTTCATCGACATCATGATGAACGTTGGCATCATCTTCTACGCGGCCAACGAGACGCACGACAAGGATCTCCTGCGCAAGGCGCGTGAGCACTGCCTGACCACCCGGCGACACCTGGTTCGCGGCGATGGAAGCACCGCCCACGAAGGGATCTTCGATCTGCAAACCGGCGAGTTCCTGCGGGAGTCGACGCACCAAGGCTGGCGCGCCGATTCGTCCTGGGCGCGCGGGCTGACCTGGGCGCTGTACGGATTCGGGACGGCGTACCGATTCTCGGGCGACGATCGCTTCCTCGACGCGGCGGAGCGATGCGCCGATTTCTACATGTCGCGTACGCCCGGCCACGGCGTGCCGCCGAACGACTGGGAGGAACCGTCGCCGCGATTGCCGTACGAAAGCTCGGCTGCGGCCATCGCGGCCAGCGGGCTCTTTCAACTCGCCACGCTGGCGCGCGATGCCGAGCGCGGCGCCGCCTACGAGGCATACGCGCGCACGATACTCGACACCCTTTTGACCACAGAGTTCCTCGCGGTGGACACGCCGGGATGGGAAGGGATCCTCAAGCACGGCAGCTACCACGAACGGAAGGACCTCGGCGTCGATGAAAGCGTCATGTGGGGCGAGTACTTTTTCGTGGAAGCCCTCGACAAATTGCTGGGAGCGCCGGCCGCATCGTAGAGTCCCAAGCGACCGGCTGTTGACGGTCGTCTTCAACCCGGCCGACCAGCCGGTGACGGTGGCGCTGAACAGCCTCAACGGCGCCAACTCGGTCGACTGGACGGTGGTGATGGCGGCGGCGGTCCTCTCCGCGCTGCCGACAGCGCTGGTCTCCATCTGCCTGGGGCGCTTCTTCATCCGGGGCCTGCTGGCCGGGTGGATGAAGGGCTAGGATCGAACCCTTTCGCATGACACGATCGCATTTCGCCGACGTCGTGATCGTCGGGACCGGGATGGGCGGCGGCACGTTGGCTTGGGCGCTGCGAGACAGCGGCGCTCGCATACTGCTAGTGGAGCGGGGCGATTTCCTCCCCGGCGAACCGCAGAACTGGAGCGCGGAGGCCGTCTTCATCGAGAACCGGTACAAGGCCAAGGAGCAGTGGCGGGACGCGAGCGGGGGATGGTTTTCCCCTGGCGTTCATTACTTCGTCGGCGGAAACACGAAGGTCTACGGTGCGGCGCTGCCTCGCCTGCGCGACGCCGATTTTGGCGAGATGCAGCACGCGGGAGGCATCTCGCCGGCTTGGCCCATCTCCTACGCCGAGTTGGCGCCGCATTACGACCGCGCCGAGCGCCTCTACTGGGTGCATGGCGAAGCGGGAGCGGATCCGACCGATCCGCCGCGAACCGGGCCATTCCCGTACCCGCCGATGCCGGCCGACCCGTACATGGAGGAGCTGGCAGAGCGGTTCCGACAGCAGGGGCTGCATCCGTCGCCGCTCCCGGTCGGGCTCGATTACCGGCCCGGCGGGCGCTGCATTCGCTGCGGGACGTGCGACGCCTTTCCCTGCCGGGTGCTGGCAAAAGGAGATGCCGATGCCTGCGCCGTGCGCCCAGCGTTGGAATCTCCCAACGTCGAGCTCTGGACTAACGCGCTAGCAACACGGGTCATCGCGGATGGACGCGGCGATCAGGTCACCGGCGTCGAGGTCAGGAGGGGCGGGGAGACGCATCGCGTCGAGGCCGGCTTCGTGGTCGTGGCGGCAGGCGCGGTCAACTCAGCCGCGTTGTTGCTCCGGTCGGCGACCGGTCGCCATCCGAACGGGCTTGGGAACAGCTCGGGGCTGATTGGCCGCAACTACATGGTGCATACCAACTCGGTGTTGGTCGCCATCGACCCGCGGCGGCCGAACACGACCGTTTTTCAGAAGTCGGTCTCGATCAACGACTTCTACCATGCCGGGTTCGACCCCGAGTTTCCGTTCCCGATGGGCAACCTGCAGCCGGTCGGCAAGCTGCAGTCGGCAATGATGCGCGGCGCGGCGCCGCACGTCCCCAGTCGGGCGCTGGGCATCGCCGCCAGCCATAGCGTCGACTGGTGGGTGATGAGCGAGGATCTGCCCGATCCCGCGAATCGGGTGACGCTGGATGCCGGCGGCGACATCGTCGTGCATTGGCGGCCGAACAATCTGGCTGCCCACGATCGCCTGATGAGACACGCGAAGACGATGCTGCGCCGGGCCGGCTATCCGATCCTGCTCGATCAGCGGATGGGGATCGCCACGAACTCACACCAGTGCGGCACGATCCGCTTCGGCGACGACCCGGCCGCATCGGTGCTCGACTCGCTCTGCCGCGCACACGACCTGGACAACCTGTTCATCGTCGACGCGTCGTTCTTTCCGTCGTCGACCGCGGTCAACCCGGCGCTGACGATCGCGGCACAGGCATTGCGGGTTGGCGATCATCTGCGCGAGCGACTGGGCGCAGCGGCGAGAGCGGTAGCGACGAGGGGAGCGGTGGAGGCATGAGCGAGCAGGGAGGTCGGCTCTCGGGTTATCGGCAGCGCCGGGACCATTTTTTCGGCCATCACGCGCATTCTCCACTGACCGATGGGCAGCGGTCGCGGTTCACCGGGCTCGATTACTTCCCGGAGCGAGACGACTTGGCCCTGACGTTGCCGCTGGACGAGTCGGGGGAAGGCGTCGGCGAGGATGTCGAGATTCAGACGACCGACGGTCTGGTGAAGCCGTTCGTGCGGGCCGGGCGCGTACGGTTCGAGGTGAGCGGTGAGCCGGTTACGCTAACGGTTTTCCGGGAAGGGGACCACGGTAGCCTTTTCATCCCCTTTCGCGATGCGTCCGCGGGAACGGAGACGTACGAGGTCGGAAGATACCTGGAGCCGCAGGGCCGCCCCGACGGGACGCTCGATATCGATTTCAACTACGCGTACAACCCGTTCTGTGCGTACGGGGCGGGGTGGAGCTGCCCCATTCCGCCGGAAGAGAACCACCTGAACGTGACGATCCCGGCTGGGGAGCGCGCGTACCGCGACACCGCATCGGGTTGAGGCTTGACGCCAATCCGCGTGACACGGAATCGAGGCGGGCGCCGCCGCGGCGGCGGAAGGCTGCCACCCACCCCGCCAGAGTTGGCGATCTCGGCAATCTTGGCAATGTTGACCGGCGCGGCTCCACGCCGGCAATCACCCGGATTCCGTATCGTTCCGACGGAGGACTCTCTGTCCTCAATGAGCCATCGTGCCGGCGGCGCGGAGATTTCTCGCTGCGCTCGAAATGACACCAGGCTCGGATGTCACCACGAACGGATCCAGCTGGGCTCGCTTGAGGTCAGTGACGTTGGCCCGATTCGATTCTGGCGACCCACTCGCTGAGGCTGCGGGCGGCCTCCTCGGCGCGGCGTTGGCCGCCGGCGAAGGAGCGGCCGAGAAGGGCGCCGGCCGCCTCGCGCGGCCAGCGATACCTGGAGCGGCGAATCTCGAAATAGCGGCAGGTATCGGGGTCGAAGAAGAGCTCGGCCAGAACCCAGGCGGTGGGACCGCCGTCGAGGAGCCAGAGGCGGCGCCCGTCCTGCCAGGCGAAGGGGCCGTGGCGATCCGTGGCGCAGGAGCCGCCCAACGTCGCCGGCCGGCGCGGACCGAGCTCATCGTTTGGTCTGGTGGCGGCGCCGGTGGGCACGTCACGCTCCTGCCGCTACGTCGACGGAGGGCGCATGTCCGCGAACCGATGGTTCGAACATGCTGCACGCGCTGGGAACGATCCGGGTAGCCAGGCCATCCGGAGCTCCGCGCGGGAGAACTGAACTTCGTCCGGTCCCGACGGCAAGAGCGTACCACCGCAATTTTGCGGGCGGCAAGGCTTGCGCCCCGGCGCGGACTTATTCCGGAGCGCCGACCTCGACCGATGCGTGCCGCGCCGACTGGCCGTTTAGCGAGATCGAGACTTCGTAGACGCCGGCGGGCCACGCCGCGGCCTCGTCGCGGTCGATGTGGAAGCTGAGCCACGTGCGGTCGGTCGCGGCCGGCAGGACGATCTGCCGGGCGAATGCATCGAGCGTCGTGTCGTTGTATTCCCACTCGGCCTGGACCGTCGATCCGGCGGGGAGGGCGCCCGTCAGCACGAAGGCGGCGATACGGGGCGCATCCGGGGGGTAGCTGGCGACTTCGTCCCGCGGCGCGTTCGTGACCGGGTCGGCGGACGTCGCCCATACAACCTCGCTCAGGGAAGGGACGGGCGAAGCAGCGACCGGTGGGGAAGAGGCCGCCACCGGACTTCCGGGTTGGAGAGCCCCCGACTCCGCGTCGGGTGAAACAACTTGTGACTCGCTGCATCCGACGAGCAAAACGCACGCGGCCGCAACGAGGGCGCGCGGCAACCAGCGATTGAGGCTCAGGTGCATTGGGGCTGGCGCGGCCAAGCGTGGGGCGTTTCCGACGGCATAGCGGCCCCAAGTCTTGCCTTCCGTCACCGCCTCCCCCCCGAATCCATGTCGATCTCGCTGAAGGAAACTGTACTCCGCGTGCGTGAGGACTTATCGTGAGGGTTGCGACGGGCGCATACTTGGTGTGGCACGTCGGCCGGTGGTCCGCGCGACAAAGGACTCGATCGTGGGACAACGCCAGCGAACTCGCGAGGTCACGGGAAGCCCGGAGGGGTTGGCCCTGCTCACGCCGATCGTGTCCGGGATCGACCCGCCGCACGAATCGCCGCAGGAAGCTCGCGGCGTGATGCCGCATCTCAGCGTCGTCGTGCCGGCGATGAACGAGGCCGGCAATATTCCGGCGCTGCATGAGGCCATCGGCGCCGTACTCGATCCGGCCGGCATCGCGTTCGAGTTGATCTTCGTCGATGACGGCTCCACCGATGGCACGTGGGCGGCGATCTCGGCTCTCGCGGAGAGCGATCCTCGCGTGGTCGGGTTGCGGCATCGACGCAACTTTGGGAAGGCGCGCGGGTTGGCGACCGGATTTGCCGCCGCGAGCGGCGAGCTGGTGCTCACCATGGATGCCGACTTGCAGGACGACCCGGCGGAGATCACGCGCTTCCTGGACAAGCTCGACGAGGGATTTGACCTCGTCTCCGGCTGGAAGCAGCGGCGGCAGGATCCACTGGGGAAGACGCTGCCGAGCCGCGTGTTCAACGCGACGGTGCGCGTCGTCTCCGGCGTGCCGCTGCACGACTTCAATTGTGGGTTCAAGATCTATCGGCGCGATGTGCTTCAGAACATTCGGCTCTACGGGGAGCTGCACCGCTTTACGCCGGTTCTCGCTCACGCCGAGGGCTTTCGCGTCGGCGAGTTGCCCGTGCGCCATCATCCCCGCCGTTGGGGCAGCTCGAAGTACGGCTGGTCGCGCCTCGTCAAGGGGTTTCTCGACCTTTTGACCGTAACGTTCCTGACGGAGTATCGACAGCGGCCCATGCACGTGCTCGGCGTACCGGGGCTGGCGGCGCTGGCCGCGGGCGGCCTGCTTGGGCTGTGGCTGACCGCGGAGAAGATTCTCACCGGAGCGTCGATCGGAAATCGCCCGCTGCTGCTGTTGGCAGTGCTGCTGGTCGTCGTTGGCGTGCAGTTTTTTGGTCTTGGGCTGCTGGGCGAGTTGCTGGTCCATGGAGAGCAGGCTCCTGGCGGCAGGGCGGGCGCGTCCCCCGTGCGGGAGACGGTCGGCTTCCTGGTCGCCGAGGGCCGGCGCGTGCTGGCCGCGGCAGCAGGGCCTGACCTGCGGCTGGCCTGCGCCGGAGCGCACCCGTTCGCCGAGACGGAGGGCGAGCTGACGCCCGGCGCGCGCTCCGAGGCGATCACCGGCGAGTACGGCGTGATCGCCCGCCGCCAGCTGTGCTCGGCGCTCCAGGTCCATGTCGCCGTCCGTCCTGCCGCCGCGGCGCTCGACGTCTACAACGCGCTGCGCTCCTACCTGCCCGACCTCGCCGGCCTGGCGGCCAACGCGCCGTTCCACGACGGCCGCGACATCGGTCTGGCCTCGATCCGCCCCACCATCGCCACGCTGCTGCCCCGCCAGGGCGTGCCGCCGGCACTGCCGAGCTGGGGCGCCTACG
>CALMZR010000138.1 GCA_937870845.1 uncultured Chloroflexota bacterium | reverse complement strand
ATCTGGCAGATGCTGGCCGTCAGCTCCTACTGGCGCAGCGGCCCGATCCTCAACAACGCGATGTCCGGCATCGACATGGCGCTGTGGGACATCAAGGGCAAGCTGGCCGGCATGCCCCTCTACGATGTCTTGGGTGGCCGCTGTCGCGTCGCCGCGCCGCTCTACGTCCACGCCTCCGGGCGCGATCCGTCCGAGGTGGAGGACCAGGCGCGGGCCTTCATCAATCAGGGGTTCACTCACGTCCGCTGCCAGGTCGCGGTCCCGGGGTCGTCGACCTACGGCGTCGCCGGGGCGCTCGACAGCGAGGAGCCGCACCCACACCATCTCCGGCTGCGGCAGGAGGCGTGGGACCCCGCCGCGTACGCGCGGGCCGTCCCCGCGCTGTTCGAGCATTTGCGCCTCACCCTCGGCGACGCGGTCGAGCTGCTGCACGACATCCACGAGCGCGTGCCGCCCATCACCGCCATCGGCCTGGCGCGGGCGCTGGAGCCGTACCGCCTCTTCTTCCTGGAGGATCCCCTGGCCCCGGAGGACAATGGCTACTTCCCGCTGCTGCGGCAGCAGACCTCCATCCCGCTGGCGATGGGCGAGCTGTACGTCAATGTCAACGAGTACCTGCCGCTGATCCGGGACCGCCTGATCGACTTCATCCGCGTTCACCTCTCCGACATCGGCGGCATCACCCCGGCGCGCAAGCTGGCCGCGCTGTGCGAGTTCTTCGGGGTGCGCACGGCGTGGCACGGCCCCGGGGATGTTTCCCCGATCGGCCACGCGGCGAACCTGCACCTCGACCTGGCGGCGCCGAACTTCGGCATCCAGGAGGCCCACCGCTTCGACGAAACCGCGCGGGAGGTCTTCCCCGGCACGCCCGAGATCCGCGACGGCATGATGTGGGCGAACGGCCGTCCGGGCCTGGGGATCGACATCGACGAAAAACTGGCCGCCCGATTCCCCTACCCCGACCACCCGCTCAACGGCGCCTGGCCCCCGGTGCGGCTGCGGGATGGGACGGTGCAGCGGCCGTAGGGAGTTCGGTCGTCACTTGCCGCCCGAGCACCGGGAACCAGAGGGCAACTCGCCTCCATCGTCGGAACCGGTTCCGATACCTTGGGGGCATCAGGTTTCCGTGTTGGCGCGATCCAGCGCGGCCGTGAGGGCCTCCAGCCGAAACCCTAAGACCTTCTCCGGCCCGACGACCAGCAGCGGTGTGGCGAACGCACCGGTGGCGGCGAGCGCTTGGGCTGCCTCCGAATCGGCACTGGCATCCCGCTCGCTGAAGGCAACATTCTGCTCGGTCAGCCAGGCGCGGACCTTCGCGCTTTCGGCGCACCCGACCTGGGTATAAAGGACTGGGGCAGCGTGTGTCTCAGGCATTGCGGGCCTGCCCCCAGCGTCGGCCACGAGGGCGGCTGGCCGGCAGCTCCTCGGCAAGAAGGCCGCCGAAGATCTCCTCGACATGGGTGAGCGCCTCGCCAAGGGAGAGCGCGTGAGTTCCCGCGATTCGGCGCGCGAACCGATCCGCGTGTTCCTGACTGCAGACGAACACCGTAAAGGGGCAACACGCCGCACAAGCCGGTTCGGCTTCATCCTGACGAGCCACCACTCGCGTCTCTGGCGGAGTGGCTGTCAGGATCGCTCCGGGAGCAACGCGGATGGCAATGGTCCGGTCGCAGATGGCGCAGCGGCCGGTGATCTCCAGCTCCTGGTCGATCATAGCCGGAATCCCGAGGGCATCGATCGAGCACATGGCGTACCGCTGGCGCCCATCGATGACTATGCCGTGCGCCGTGGGCGCGGTCGAGAAGGGGTAGAGACACGAAACCTGGCCGCGTCCATCAAGGGCCAAGTAATCCGCAGCCGCCAGAGTGGCCAGCCCGGCGCGCATGGATTCTTCCGCCGCCCCAAAACGACCCGCGAGTTCGCGCACGGACGGGACGCTTCCTGTGGCGAGCACGGCTTCGACCAGACCGCGGTGGAGACGACGCGCTTCCGGCGCCAGCGGCGCTGCTTCGCCTGCGGCCACGGGTGGCCCAAGCGATGACCCGTTACGAGGCGGTGGCACAAGGCGTCTCCTCCCGAGCGCCGAGAACCCGACTCATCGCTCGTGTCGGCGAGGCGAATGGGTAGCCAAGCAGCCCATAGCCTACGCGAGAAGCACGATGAGGAGGAGGGTGCCGCAGCAGAGCAGCTTGAGGAGCAGCAGCATCGTCAGGTCGATGAGGGTGTCGAGCCTTTCCGCGAGGGTGGCGGGAGCGCACACGATGGGTCCGAGCAGGTGCGCCGCCAGAGTCCGGCAACAAGTAGGGCCAGGCGGATCGCCACGACGAGCCCCGCGACCGCCAGCAGCACAGACTGGCGATAGATGAAGAGCTGGTACACCGGCTCGATCGCCATCACGACGCCGCGATCAAGCTCCCAGGTCAGCCGCAGCACGGCGAGGAGGATGGCCACGCCGGCAAGGAGCGTGTTGGCCCAGCGGATGAGGCGCCCCATTGCCAGCTTCCTCCCCAAGAGTGAAGCCGCGGCGATGACGAGCAGGACCGGGACCTCGTAGCGGACGAGCCCCATGAGGAGCGCCCGACCGCCGAGCACCCAAACGAGGAACCCCAACCACTGGATGAGCAGCGGGCCGCAGCAGGCGATGCCGGCGAGGCTCGCCGCGGCCAACGACGCCAGCAGCTCACCCCCGATACCCAAGCGACGCGGCACGATACGCCTTCTCCGTGCTCGTGCTGGGAGCATTGACACATCAAGATATGACGCATATGATACCGCGGACAAAGGAGGCGTGCATGAGCGACGCGACGGCCACCGTGGCCACCGAGAGCCTGGTCGAAACGGATGCCAGCGCCCAGCGGCAGGAGATCACGGCCAAGTTTTTCCACGGCCTCTCCGATCTGACCCGCATGCGTATCGTCGAGCTGTTGCTGGCAGAGGGGGAAAAGAACGTCTCCGAGCTGGTCGCCATCCTCGGCCAGCCGCAGAGTCGCATCTCCAACCACCTCGCCTGCCTGCGCTGGTGCGGCTACGTCGACAGCCGGCGCGAGGGCAAGTTCATCTACTACCGCGTCTCCGACCCGCGCGTGCGGCAGATTCTGGCATTGGCCCGCGGCGTCATCGCCGACAACGCCGCCGCCATCGTCAGCTGCACCCGGATGTGACCGGAAAGACCGTCGCCAGGGGGGCGGAGCATGGTCAAAGGGCGGCAAGAGGGTAGCCGCGTGCTGGGCGGAGAGATGGAACGGGGGAGGGCGGTATGCGCATGCGACAGTCGGTGATGGTCGGCGCGCTGGCCACAGCGCTGAGTCTGACGGGCGTCGCGGGAGGGTCTGGTCTGGCCTACGAACAACTTCCGGCGGCGAGTGATGACGCGCTCCTGGCTCAGCCGGCGCCGGCGCAGGTTTCGTTCTCCGTGCCGACCATGACGTGTGCCGGCTGTGAGTACCGCGTCGAGGGCAGTATCTGGCAGGCGCCCGGCATCCTCGACGTCGCGTTCGTGGGGCACGACGTAATCGTCGCCTACGACCCGAGCGTGGTGACGCCCGAGGCAATCGAGGCGGCCATCGAAGCGGGCGGCGACACCGCCGAGCCGTTGGGGTCGTAGGCAGATGATCCGCACCGGCGACGACCCGGGCGGCTCGGGTGCGAGCGCCGCACGTTGAGCGACGAACGGAACGACTCTCGGAGAATGACGATTATGGTCCGCGACAAGACGCGCTGGGCAACGCTTACAGTCCTGATCGCCGCCAGTTTCCTGGCCGGCGGCGGGCGTGGGCTCGCTCAGGAGCCCATCCCGCTGGTCTACCCCGCGCACATCCACCAGGGAAGCTGCGGCGAGCTTGATCCGAGCCCGCGCTTCTCCCTCAGCGACATCCCCGTGGAGACAGCTCCAGATAGCGCGACGGACGCGTCAACGGCGCTCCCCGGAACGATGAGCGTCACCACGCTTGCCGTCCGGTTGGAGGACCTCCTTGCCGGGACGGCCGCGATCGACGTCCACGAGAGCGGGGAGAACACCGAAACCGACATCGCCTGCGGCGACATCGGCGGCGCGGCCGCGGACGGGAATATCGTGATCGGGCTGCGGGAGCAGAACAACTCGGACTACGCGGGCGTAGCCCACCTGCGCGCGGCCGGGGAGGAGACCGAGGTCGCCGTGTTCCTGATCCGCGGCCTTGCCGCCACGCCGACCGCCGGTGATGAAGCGCAAGCGCAGGCGACCGAGGCGCAGGTTGCGTTCTATGTGCCGACGATCACCTGCCCCGGCTGCCAGCTCCGGGTCGATGCGAGCGTGCGCAAGGCGCCCGGCATCCTCGACGTCGCCATTGACGGCCAGCAGGTAACGGTGACGTACGACCCGAGCGCGGTGTCACCCGCGGAGATCGAGGCAGCCATCGAAGCGGGCGGCGACACCGCCAACGACGTGACAACGGAGGGGTAGGCGCGTGGACTGGATCGGAAATAGGCGCATGGCCCGGCCGTGGGCGAAGCCGCGCCCGCTTGAGAAGACGGATGCGAGCGCCGCCACCCGCGGCTTGGGCTCGGGGCTCCTGGGCGGGCTGCTGGCCAGCCTCTGCTGCCTCCCGCTGGCGCTGGCGCTGGTGCTGGGTTTGGGCGGCTCCACCTTCCTCGTCTCCCTGGGAGCCTACCAGACCCAGTTTCGGGCGGCCGGCCTCATCCTAACCGGGCTCGTGGCCTGGTGGATGCTGCGCCGCCACGCCCGGTCATGCAGCGTGCACCGCACCCCGGTCCCGTTCCTGCTCCTGGCGCTGGGTACGTGCGTGGCCGCCTACCTGGCCGTGACCTACGTCGTCGTGCCGTTCCTCTACGAGGTCTACGCCCGCCGCTGAACCCGCGGCCCGCCCACGAGGAAGTTGGTAGTAGAGCGCCAGGACAGCACGGGCTGAGCCTGGTTCGCGGAGGTCAGGAGTCCATGTCGTTGCACCAACATCGCACACCGGTCGCGCGAAACGACGCGCCGCTCACCCGCGCACGCTCGACCCGCCGTCAGGTGCTGCACCGCCTGGGCAGCGCCGCCCTCGGCCTCGGTTTGCTCCCCTTCGCGGCGGAACGCACGGCGGCGCACGGCGAGGCGGACCAAGCCGCCGATGCTCCCATCGGCGTCGAGCTGCCGCCGGACATCGGCCAGTCCGAGATTCAGGTCTATGTCGAGGCGACAGGGCACACGCTGCGCGGCCTCTTCCTCGACTACTGGCGCGCCAACGGCGCGGCCGCCATCTACGGCAACCCCATCTCCGAGCCGTTCGTCACGGACGGCGCCTACTGCCAGGCCTTCGAGCGCGGCATCTTCCAGTACCGGCCGGAGTTCATTCACACCGAGGAGCCGATCGTGCGGCTGATGCCGGTCGGCCAGGTGGCGGCCGATCCCCCGCTGAATGGCACTGCCATCGGCTGGCGTGCGCCGCGCGAGGGCGACGGCCGTAGCGACCCATGGCGCCCGCTGGCGGCCACGGAGGACGCAGTTCGCCGCGTGCTCGACGCGGGCGGCATCTTCGTCGAAGAGACCGGACATACGATCGCGGGCGAGATCCTGGCCTGGTACACGTTCAACGAGGGCGCCTTCTATTTGGGTCTCCCGTTGAGCGAACCGGTCGTGGAGGGCGGGGCGACGGTCCAGTGGTTCGCGGGCGGGCTCCTGCGGGCCGGAAAGGACGGGGTCGCGCTGGCCCCGCTGGCGGTCGAGCTCGCGCCCCGCCTCGGCATCGACACCGCGCCGGTCGCGCGGGGCGATCTGCCCGCGTACGACGAGCTGCTGTTCTGGACCGCGGACAACCCGAACCCCCGCGGCGACCCCTACGCCCCGGGTGCGAAGTGGGTCGAGGTGAGCATCGCCGAGCAGCGGCTGTGGGCCTACCAGGGCGACACGCTGCTCTCGACCACCCTCGTCAGCACCGGGCTCGACCCCAACCTGACCGAGCTGGGCATGTTTCGCATCCGGCTCAAATACCCGGTGCAGGATTTGAGCGGCTTCACCAACGACACCGGGGAGGTCATCGGCTTCGGCGACGACCCGCCCCCCGGCGCCATTCCCTACACGGTCGAGGATGTCCCCCACGTCATGTACTTCAACCTTCAGGCCGAGGCGCTGCACGGGACATATTGGCACAACAACTTTGGGCAGAAGATGAGCCACGGCTGCGTCAACCTGCCGCTCGATGTCGCGGCCTGGCTCTACGGATGGGCGCCGTTGGGTACAGGGGTATGGGTGCACGCATGAGCAAGGCGATGTTCGGCGTCCGGCCACACGAAGCGGGGCGGTACCGCTCGTCCCGGCTGCTTGCCTTCTCCGGAGTGAAATGCCCTGCCTTACCGACCCGCGCGGCGGCCCAGCCAGGTGAGCGTCTCGACGGTGCCGGCGACACCTAAGCCATAGGCGAGGTGGGCGAGGACGCCGCGCACGTGGGTGACCAGCGGGTAGGCGCGGTTCGGTGCACTGAAGCCCAACAGGGGCGTGAGGCCCTCGTCGACGATCAGGGACATCGCCGCGCCCGTCGCGAGGCCGGCCGCAACCGGCGAAAGCCCCGTCCGCCGGCGCAGCATGGTGTAGACCGGCCCCCAGCTCATGCCAAGCCCGTAGTGAAAGAGGGTCGTGCCCAGCGTCCGGATCTGCGCCTCAGACAGCTTCGCGCCGAGGAGCTCCGCGGTCTTGCGCGCGGCGATCTCGTAGGGGGGACCCGGCCGCACCGCGTCCTCTTGACGCCGGGCTTCCTCAGACTCCCACGCGTAGAGCGCCATTGACACAGGTTCCATCACCTTCGTGCCAACGTACCCGGCGATGAGGCCGATGCCGACGTCGGCGAGGAGTGCCTTGGGCGTCATCAGGGTGCTCTCCGATCCGGTTAGGCCGCGCAGCAGGAGAGCTTGGCGACGTCGCGGTCAAAGGCGAGGGCGCCGAGTTTGAGGCCCTCGGCAGTCGTGAGGTAGGGGGCAAAGGAGGCGACCAGATCCGCAACGCTCAAGCGGTGTTTGACCGCGAGGGTAGCGGCGTAGATCACGTCGCCAGCGTTGCCGGCCACGATGTGCGCCCCGAGCACCCAGTCCGTCGCCGCGTCGGCGACCAGCTTGAAGATGCCGAGCTCCTCGTAGTTGACCTGTGCTCGCGGCACCGCGCTCAGTGGAAGCAGACTCGTTTTGACCTGGTAGCCCGCTGCGCGGGCTCGCTCCTCGGTGAAACCAACCGTCGCCACCTGCGGGTCCGTGAAGATGACACCCGGCAGGGCAGTCAGATCGCAGGGTTTCTCGGCGCCGGCGAGGGCATTCTCCGCGGCCAGGCCGCCCTGGTAGGCGGCGACGTAGACGTACTGCGGGCAGAGCGTCACGTCCCCGGCGGCGAAGACCGCCGGGTTGGTGGTGCGGAGTTGGTCGTCGACGACGATCGCGCCCCGCGCATCCGTCTCGATCCCGGCTGCCGGGAGGTTCAGGGCCTCGACGTTCGGGCTGCGGCCGGCGGCGACGAGGATCTGCTCGGCGGCCAGGAGCTGAGGCTCCCCGTTGACGACGACGGAGAGGCGCCGGATCGCGTCGACGCGCTCGACGCGCTGCACGTGGGTGCCGGTGAGAACCCGAATGCCCTCACGGTTGAGCATCGCCCCGATCGCCTCGCCCACCTCTGGCTCGTCGTCGGGCATGAGGCGCGCGCCCCGCTGCAGGAGGGTGACCGCACTCCCCAGGCGCCGGAAGAGCTGCCCCAGCTCAAGCGCGATGTAGCCGGCGCCGATGACGACGAGCGAGCGGGGAGCATGGGTCAGATCGAGCGCCTCCGTGCTCGTCAGGTACCCGGCCTCGGCAAGCCCTGGAATCGGCGGGACCGCCGGCCGGGCGCCGGTGGCGACGATGATGCTCCCGGCGCGGATCGTGCGGCCCCCGACCGCGAAGGTGGCCCGATCGAGGAAACGGGCCTCGCCGGGGACGAACTCCCAGCCGTACTCGTCGATGAGGTTGGCGTACTTGTCGCGGCGCAGTTGGGCGACGAGCTCGTCCTTCTGGGCGACGGTCTGGCCGAAGTCGACGCCGTCGGCGCGGGTCTCGACCCCGCGGAAGGGATGGTGGCCGGCGACGTGGTAGACCTCGGCGCCGCGCAGCAGCGTCTTGGAGGGGACGCAGCCGATGTTGACGCAGGTGCCGCCCACGGCGCCGCGCTCGACCATGACCACGCGCGCATCCTGCTCGCGGGCCGCGATCGCCGCGGCGAAGGCGGCCGAGCCGGAGCCGACGATCGCCAGGTCGTATGCCGCACCGTCCGGTCGCCGCGGGGCGATCGGGGGTGGCGCGGGGAGCTCGACCTGGCCCGGCCGGTAGCCGGCGTCGCGCACGGCCGCCTGAAGCGCAACCGGATCGACGTCCTCGCCCAGACGGAACGTTGCCTCGCCATGGCGAAAGTCGGCGTGGACATCTCGCGCGCCGGCCGCCGCCAACGCGCCGCGGACCGTGGTCTCGCAGTGCGGACAGGTCATCCCGGCAACCGGTAGTCGCGCCCGGTCGTTGCTCATCGCTGTCGCTCCCATCGTCGTGCGGCAGACTCCGCCTCCCAGCAAGTCGCTTCAGATATATTATCATAATCGAATATATTGGCACGAGAAGCGCCAGGGATGCGCCTACCGTGCTGTTGTGGTGAGCGCCACCACGGCGACGACCAGGAGAGAAGACGATGCCGACCGAGGTCAACCGCGAAGACGTGCAGCGACTCCTGACTGCGGGCGCGCAATTGGTGGACGTGTTGCCGGCCGCCGAGTACGCAGCCGAGCACATCGCCGGGGCCATCAGTCTTCCTCTCAAGAAACTCGATCGGGAGACGGCGGCCAGGCTCGATTCGAGCCGGCCGGTCATCGTTTACTGCTGGGATTACCAGTGAGACATGAGCCCGCGGGCCGCGTGGCGGCTCGAGAGTTTGGGGTTCTCGCAAGTCTTTGACTATGCGGCCGGTGAGGCGGACTGGTTCGCCAGCGGCCTCCCGCGGGAAGGGCGGGAGGCCTCGGTTCCCCGGGTTGCGGACATTGTCCGCCGCGATGTTCCCACATGCCGAGTCGACGACCGCGTAGGCGACGTTCGGGATCGCGTGCGAGCGGCTGGCTGGGACACGTGCGTTGTGGTGAACCACGAGCAGGTGGTGCTGGGACGGCTCCGCTCGCAGGAGCTTGCGGCCGATGCCGAGCGACGAGTCGAGGAGGCGATGGAGGCTGGACCAACGACCGTTCGACCCAACGTGCGTCTGTCCGAGCTGGCAGGGCGGATGGGCGCCGAGGACATGTCGAGCTTCCTGGTCACGACCTCTGACGGCCGACTCGTGGGCCTTGTTGACTGAGCGACCACGGAGCGGGCGCTAAGAGGCTAGGCGATTGACGGCTCAAGCAACCAACAGCCAGACTCGACGCCGGAGATGATCATGGGTGACCAGCGACGAACTCGCGGGCACAGCAAAACGCCGACAAGTCCGGGCCGAAGCCCACACCCATCGGTGCTTGCTGGCCCTGTTCCTCTGCACTCGGTCCCATCCCCGGCGCAGAAGCTAATGGCGCGCTTCCCCTACCCCGACCACCCGCTCAACGGCGCGTGGCCGCCGGTGCGGCTGCGGGATGGGACGGTGCAGCGGCCGTAGTGAGGACGGCCGTCGCTCAAGACGCCGGCGTCAGGCACTCGCAGGGCAGCTCGAAGCCGAGCCCACCGAACCTCGCCGGATGGGCCGTTCGGGTCGGCTGCCACGCGGCATCCGACACGAAAGCGGCCGACAGATACCGGAGGAATGCGCCATGCGGCTCTTCGCCCCGCGCCAGGGGAGCGGCCTGCTGTTGCTCATCGCCTTCGTCCTCAATCTGGGCGGGGTCGTCCTGTACAGCGCCGGCACAACCTACGGCTGGGTCGTCGAGACCCCGGCCTACCACGCCTGGGAGCGGGCGCTGTTCATGGGATCTTACGTCGCCGCTGCCCTGGGGACCGCGCTGCTGGAACCGGCAGTGAGCGGGGTCGGGGCGGCGGTTCCCGCACGGCTGGCGGCCACGGCCTTCGCGATGGCCACGAGTGTCGCGCTCGTCATGGAGGCGCTGACCTGGGATGGTCCGACGGCGCCGCTTGCCCTGGTCGTCGTTGCGGTGCTGCTCCTTTTCGGGGCAGGCGTGCTCCTGGGGGCGGCGCTGCTGGCGAGTCGACTGGCGCCGGCCTGGGTCGGGTGGACGACGGTGGTCTGGAGCGTCGCCTGGCCGGCGGCTCTGCCGATCGTCTCGCCAGGCGACCCCGATTACCCGGTCCTGCGCGCCATTCCGTGGATTCTGATCGGCGTCTCGCTCCTCCGAGCGGGGGACCAATCAGAGCCGGAGTGACGACCGGCCGCGGCGTCCCTGACCAAAGTCATCTTCAACAGTCCGAGCGCCATCGTGCGCCCGCCATGGGAACCGATCGGCCCGCTGGTTTGGCGCGTCGCTTCGGATGAGCGCCGGGGTTCCGCGGGCATCGTGCGCCGATCCGCCCGGAGGATGCTCGGGGAGACGGTCATCCGGCCAGACGTGCGCGACTCCGAGCTGACCGGGCGGCTATGCCACGAAGGCGCCCCGAGCATCGTAGTCATGACCTCTGGCGGACCGCTTGTGGAGGGCGTTGGCACGGAGAACGCGGATGGCGCTGATCGGTTCGGCAAGTGACCTGTCCCACGATCGGCAGCCAAGCTCGGCACGGGCAATGATCGCAGGCAGCCGCAGACGAACTCAGGCATAGCAAAACGCCGACAAGTCCAGGCCGAAACCCAAACCCGTCGGCGTTTGCTGCGCCGCCCGCCTTGGAGATTGCTCCCCGCCGCGTTTGGCGTACGTACACACTACACCCACGGTGCCGGCCTGTCAATACCCATTTGACGAATTCGTCGCGCGGCATGCGACACTGAGCCGATGAACGATGCCGATGCCGTGGCCGCCGGCTCGCCCGCGGAGGCGGAAACCCTTGCCACGGCAAAGCCCGATGCCCTGAAGGAAGTCGCCCAGGTCGCCCTGAAACTCGGCTTCACCGCCTTCGGCGGTCCGGCGGCGCACATCGCCATGCTGCGCGAAGAAGTGGTCGCCCGCCGCACGTGGCTGACCGATCAGTCCTTCCTCGACCTGGTCGGCGCCACGAATCTCATTCCCGGCCCGAACTCCACCGAGATGGTCATCCATGTCGGCTACCTGCGCGCGGGCTGGCGCGGGCTGATCGCGGCGGGCGTCCTGTTCATCCTCCCGGCGGCCGCGATGGTGCTGGCCATCGCCTGGGCCTACGTCGCGTACGGCACGACCCCGGCGGGCGCGGCGCTGCTCTACGGCATCAAGCCGGTCGTCATCGCGGTCGTGCTCCAGGCGTTGTGGGGGCTCGGCCGCACGGCCGTCAAGGGCCCGTTCCTGCTGGCGGTCGGGATCGCCGCCGCGGCCCTCTACCTGATCGGCTTCAACGAGCTGGCCATCCTCTTCGGCGGCGCGCTGCTGGTGTTCCTGGCCCGCTCGATCCAGGGCGGTCGCCTCGGAGCCGCCGGGCCGACCGCCCTGCTGCCCCTTGCCTTGCCCGCCTCCGCTCTCCCCGCGCTGCTGCTCCAGTCCGCTCAGGTTCCGGTCACGCCCACCGCGCTTTTCCTGACCTTCCTCAAGATCGGCGCGGTCCTGTACGGCAGCGGCTACGTCCTCCTCGCCTTTCTCCGCAACGACTTCGTCGAGCGCCTCGGCTGGCTGACCGATCAGCAGATTCTCGACGCCGTCGCCGTCGGCCAGTTCACACCTGGACCCGTCTTCACCACCGCCACCTTCGTCGGCTACGTCGTCGCCGGCTTTCCCGGCGCGGTGCTGGCCACCATCGGCATCTTTCTCCCCTCGTTCTTCTTCGTGGCGCTGCTGCACCCCATCGTGCCGCGCCTGCGCCG
Organism: uncultured Chloroflexota bacterium; assembly: GCA_937870845.1. Taxonomy (GTDB): domain Bacteria; phylum Chloroflexota; class Chloroflexia; order Thermomicrobiales; family UBA6265; genus JACCXM01. The sequence goes on along the minus strand of CALMZR010000138.1, from coordinate 298 downwards.
CTATCCCTGGACGGCCGCGCTCCTCGACGGCGTCAACGTCGCCGCCATCGGCCTCATGGCCGCCGTCGCCTGGCTCCTCGGCCGCGACGCCATCATCGACCCGCTGACGGCCGCGCTGGCGATCGCCGCCGCGGTCTTGCTGATCCGATTTCGCGTCAACTCGGCGTGGCTGGTGCTGGGCGGAGGCGTCCTGGGGCTCGTGGTTCAACTGGCCCGCTCGGTGTAGACACTGTGTTGAAGGTCAAGCCGCGAGGGGTAGGGTGAGGACATGATCACGGCGGGCCTCCTTGAGTTTGCC
>CALMZR010000137.1 GCA_937870845.1 uncultured Chloroflexota bacterium | reverse complement strand
GCATGGCCGCTCGCGCCCGCCGAAGCCCGATCGTCGACACGGCGAAGTATCCGCGGTCGCCCCAGGAAGAACTGCCCATGGCGGCACGTGTCGGCAGGGACGAAGCCCCGGCCGGCGCGCATCACGCCATCATCGCCGCACACACGGCATCCGGATCGATCGATGGAGGAAACGATGAGCTCGCTGTTGCACGCAGAGATGACTCGCCTTGAGGCGGTGGCGGCGCTGGCCGCCATCGCCGGTGTCAACGGCGCCGCCGCCAATCGCCACTCCGTCCTGGCCCAGGACGCCCCGGTCTCCGAACCCGTTTGGGAAACGTTGGGCATCGCCAACGACCTCTGGCTGGCGCCGGGGATGACGCTGGAGCTGGCCCGCTTCACCTTCATGCCCGGGTACGAACAGGAGATCCACACCCACACCGGGGTCGACGTCATCGCCGTCTTCTCCGGGGAGGTCGCCTGGCGGGTCGAGCACGGGGAGGCGACGGTCTTTCGCGCCCCGGTCGAAGGCGCCGCGCCGGCCTCGGAACCGTTGCCCGACGGCGATGAGGCGATCCTCGGAGCCGGGGACGCCGTCGTCTTCTCCTACGGGGAACAGGAGGTGTGGCACGCCGGGCGATCGGTCGGCAGCGCCCCGGTGGTGATGCTTTTCGCCAATCTCTACGATCCCGGCAAGCCGATCACCGTCTACGCCGAAGAGCTGGCCACGCCGACCCCATGAACCACGGGCGACCGCGCGACCGATCACGGAGACCGGCCATGATCTATGCCTTCGCCGACGCCGTTCCGCCTGGCAAGACGGATGACGCCCGACGCTTCTTCGCCGAGCTCCTCTCTGCGCGCAGGAGCGAGTACGAGGAGATCGCCCGTCGCTGCGGGGCGACCGAAGAGTGGTATTGGCTGCAATCCGGCCCGGACGCCGACCTGATCGTCGTGGCTAGCAACAGCGGCCAGGAGGCGTTCGACGCCATCATGGCCAATCCCCAAACGGAGTTCGACCGCTGGCTGCGCGGCCGGATCGAGGAGGTCTTCGGGTTCGATGCCGCCACGCGACAAGGGATCAGGAACGAGTTTCTGGGCAGCCTGCGTGCGTAGCACTCGGCCTTGTGCGGCGCCGTAACCCGGCATGCGTCACGTTGCGCGGGGAATTTGGCGACGCCATATCGCTGAGGATTTGATGCCAATCCGGACCTTGCCGTGCGGCGCCAACGGGAACAAGGCAGCAGGACGATCGGCGCCAAGTGGGGCCGCATCCAGGCCGCGCACGGGACGGTGTTCGAGAGGAGGTTGTCGTGGCAGTGCTGTCGGTGGTAACGGTTCGGGTCAAGCCCGGGCGGAAGGCGGACTTCGTGGCGGGGCTAAAGGAGCTGAAGGAGATCGAGAACCGGCTGGGATCCAACCTGCGCAGCATGCGCCTCTTCGAGGCGCGAGTCGGCGGATCGCAGCCGGGCCTGATGTCGGTGGTTTTCGAGTACGACGACCTGGCCTCCTGGGGGGCGACGGTCGACGCGGAACCGCGGGACCGTGCGTTCCAGAGCCTGACAGGACCGAGCGCGGACGATCCGGACGAATTGCTCGACCAGACGCTGTACGTCGAGGAGCCGCTCTAGCTGGTCCGCGCCTTCGCTTCTGGCCCGCGGCAGGGTCCGAAGGAGGCTCTGGGAAGCCTCACCTTGCAGCCATGTCCCAAGCACGGCTATCCGTGATGGCAATGGACGCCACCATGGAACGTTCGGAGCCACGTTTCGCCCCAATGGCTATCCTTGAGCGCGACATGGCTCGGCCGCCCGCATCATCCGCGGCCGGGTCGGGAGCGCCGCGTGACCGATCTCCTTGCCGCGCGCGTCCAGATGGGGACGTCGCTGGCGTTTCACATCGTCTTTGCCGTGCTGGGCATGGGCCTGCCGATCCTGCTCATCGTCAGCGAGGGACTCTGGCTGCGCACCGGCGACCCGGTCTACATCGCGCTTACCCGGCGCTGGGCCAAGGGGTTCGCCATCCTCTTTGCCGTCGGCGCCGTCTCCGGCACCATCCTCTCCTTCGAGTTGGGGCTGCTGTGGCCGGAGTTCATGCGCTACGCCGGCGGCATCATCGGGCTGCCGTTCTCGGCCGAGGGCTTCGCCTTCTTCATCGAAGCGATCTTCCTCGGGCTCTACCTCTATGGATGGGATCGTCTTTCGCCCCGCGCCCACTGGTTGACCGCCTTCCCCATCGCCATCAGCGGTACGCTCTCGGCCATCTTCGTCATCTCCGCCAACGCCTGGATGAACAGCCCGGCCGGGTTCCGCCTCGTCAATGGCGAGGCTGTTGACGTCGACCCGGTCGCGGCCATGTTCAACGGCGCCTGGTTTCAGCAGTCGTTGCACATGGTGCTGGCTGCCTACATCGCCACCGGGCTGGCCGTGGCCGGGCTCTACGCCTGGGGCATCCTGCGTGGCCGAGACGACGCGTATCACCGCGCCGGGCTGACCATCGCCATCGCCCTGGCCGCCGTCTTCGCCCCGCTGCAACCGCTCAGTGGCGACATCAGCGCCCGCTGGGTGGCCGAGAACCAACCGGCCAAGCTGGCCGCGCTGGAAGGACAGTTCCGCACCGAAGCGGGGGCGGACCTGAGCATTGGCGGCTGGCCGGACGTGGAGGCGCGGCAGACGCGCTTCGCGATCCGCATCCCGAACGGCCTGAGCCTGCTGGCGTACCGCGATCCGAACGCGGTGGTGCAGGGACTGGAGGCGTTTCCGCGCGCGGATTGGCCCGATCCGCGCATCGTCCACGTCGCGTTTCAACTCATGGTCGGCATTGGGTTCGGGGTGGTCTTCCTGGTCGCGTGGTACTGGCTCTCCGCGTGGAGACACCGGCGGCGGGGCCATGAGGGCCGATTCCCCGGCCCCTGGCTGCTGCGGGCGGTCGTCTTCGCCGCGCCGCTGGGGTTTGTCGCCATCGAAGCGGGGTGGACGGTGACCGAGGTCGGCAGGCAGCCCTGGATCATCTACAACGTGATGCGGACCAGCGAGGCGGTCACTCCGGTGCCGGGGCAGTTCGTAGCGCTCGGCGGGTTCACGGCCGTCTATGGCATCCTCGCCGTCACCGCGGCCGCGCTGCTGATCCGCCTGGGCCGGCAGCCGCTGCCGGAGCTGGCGCCGGAGCCGGGGGCGCCGTTCTCGTCGCCCGGGACGGAGGAGCGCCATGCCGTGGCCTGAGCCGGGCGAAGGGCTGGCCTTCGTCAACGGGGCCATCCTGCTCCTGGGCGTGCTCCTCTATGCGCTCCTGGGCGGGGCCGATTTCGGCGGGGGCGTCTGGGATTTGCTGGCGCGGGGGCCGCGGGCGGGAGAGCAGCGGGCCGCGATCGCGCACGCCATCGGGCCGATCTGGGAGGCGAACCACGTCTGGCTGATCTTCGTCATCGTGCTGGTCTTCACCGTCTTCCCGCCCGTCTTCGCCGCGCTCAGCATCGCGCTCTACATTCCGCTGTCGCTGGCGCTGCTGGGGATCGTCTTTCGTGGGGCGGCGTTTATCTTCCGCACCCCGGCGCGGAATGTGGCCACTGGCGTCGGAGCCTGGGACCGCGTCTTCGCCGTCGCCAGCACCGCCACGCCGGTCTTGTTCGGCATGGCCGCGGGAGCGGTCGCTTCGGGACAGATTCGGGTCGCCGAGGGCGTCGTCATAAGCGACCTGTGGCGGACGTGGCTGGCGCCCTTCCCCTTCGCCGTCGGACTGCTGGCGCTGGCGACCTGCGCCTACCTCGCCGCGGTCTACCTGACGTTGGAGACGACGGGCGTCTTGCAGGAGGATTTCCGACTTCGCGCGCTCGGAGCCGGGGTCGCGTTCGCGGTCCTGGCCGCGGTGGTCTTGCTATTGTCGCGGACTGGCGCTCCCTGGATCTGGCACGGGCTCACCAGCCGTGTGGCTGTGCTCGCCATCCCGCTGGGCATCGGGTTCGCCGTCCTCTCCGGCTGGGCGGTCTATCGGCGACGCTACCGGCTCGCCCGCGCGGCGGCGATCGTGGAGGTGGCGCTGCTGCTGACCGGCTGGGCGCTGGCGCAGTACCCCTATCTCGTGATCCCTGACCTTACGTTTGAAAACGCGGCGGCCTCGCCGGCGATGATGCGCGCGGCGCTGGTCGTTTTCGGCATCGGCGCGTTGTTCCTGTTGCCCTCGCTCTGGTTTCTCTACACGGTCTTCAAAGCGGAGTTGCCGGGGGCGGTCGCCGTTGGGGACGGATCGGTGGAACGGGACTCGGGTCACTGAACCGATGTGGAAGCGTCGCTAGCGCCCGACCGTCGCCCGCTCCTCGTCCTGCTGGCGGCGAACGCGATTTCCCTGACTGGCAACCGGCTGAGCATGCTGGCCGTGCCCTGGTTTGTCCTGCAGACGACCGGCAGCGCCACGCTCACCGGCGTGACCGGGTTCTTCACGCTGCTGCCGATCGTGCTCTCGGCGCTGTTCGGCGGGGTGGTGGTCGATCGGCTGGGGTACAAGCGGGCCAGCATCGTCTCCGATCTGGCCAGCGGTCTGACCATCGCGCTGATCCCCGCGCTGGATGCCGCGGGGAGGCTGGAGTTCTGGGTGCTGCTGGCCCTGACGTTCTTCGGCGCGCTGCTGGACACGCCGGGGGCGACGGCCCGGGCCGCCTTGCTGCCGGAGTTGGCCGAGCGGGGCGGGGCGCGCATCGAGTGGGCCACCTCGGCGACGCAGATCGTCGACCGTGGCGCGCGGCTGCTCGGGGCGCCGCTGGCCGGCGCCCTCATCGCCCTGGTGGGGCCGACGACGGTGCTCTGGATCGATGCCGCGACCTTCGCCGTCTCCGCCCTGATGGTCGCCTTGGCGATCCCCGGCAATCTGGCCGCGAGCCGGGAAGAGCCATCCGCCGGCTACGTGGCTGATTTCAAAGCCGGGCTGGCCTTCATCCGCCGCGACCGGCTGATCTTCGCCATCCTCCTCTTCCTGGTGGCAACCAACTTCCTGGACACCGCCTGGGCGACAGTGGCCGCCCCGGTGCTGGCGCGGGACGTCTACGGCAGCGCCGTGGCGTTGGGGCTCCTCTTCGGCGCCTCGGGCGGGGGCGCCGTGGCCGGGGCGCTGCTCTACGGCGCGGTCGGATACCGGTTTCCGAGGCGAACCATCTTCATCACCGGGTTCGTCATCGCCGGAACGGCTCCCCTCTTCCTGGCGACGTTCCCGCCGCTGCCTCTTGCAGTGGCGATCCAGGCAGTCGCCGGGGTGGCGGCGGGGCCATTGAACCCGATCCTCGGCGCGGTGGAGTACGAGCGAATCCCGGCCGGGATGCGCGGGCGCGTCTTCGGGGCGATGACGGCGGCGGCCTGGGGGGCCATGCCGTTGGGGGCGCTCCTCGCCGGGCCGCTTGTCGTTGGCTTGGGGTTACGCGGGACGCTGCTGGCCGTGGGCGGCTGCAATCTGGCGGCGACGCTGAGCATGCTCTTCAGCCCGACCTTGCGCGAAATGGACGCCAGGCGCGCCTCGCCCGCCGCGGCGGGCGAGGGGTTGGGGTGACGACCCCTAAGCCGGTTTGATGTTCTGGTTGACCCGGAACAGGTTGTCGGGGTCGTACTTCGCCTTGATCCGCGCCAGCCGGTCGTAGTGGTCGCCGTAGGAGGCGCGCACCCGGTCTTCGCCCTCCTCCATCATCATGTTGACGTAGGCGCCGCCAGCCGAGTAAGGGTGCAGGTCCGACCAGTATGATCGCGTCCAGTCGATCATCCGCTCGTTGTCGGCCGGGTCGGGGCTGACCCCGACCATGACCATCCCCCAATTGGCGTCCCGGTAGTTCCAGGCGGTGGCGTCCTTGTCCACCTCGCCGGCGACGCCGTCGATCGGGTAGAGATGCATCGTCGACTTCCAGGTCGGCAGCGCCTCGCCGTATTGGACGTGGATGTCGACCGCCTCGTCCGGGATCTCCGTGACGAAATCGGCCTTCCAGTACCACTGGTCGCCCGGCGGGTAGAGCCCGTCGAACATGCTGTTGAGCGCCGGGTGGGTGATCGGTCCGACCCAATCGAGCGCCGGCGGGCCGAACTGGGCCCGGATCGGCCCGAACGCTTCGTCGGGCGCGTCGCCGGTGTACGCCCAGACGACCCCGCACATCTTCTTTCCCCACAATTCCTCCGGGAAGGGCGCGACGGAGGGAACGGTGAGGAAGGCGAAAAAGCCGTTGAGGTCGTGCGGGGCTTGCCGGATGAAGTCGCGGTACCAGCGCAGCACCTCGGCCGAGCGCTCCAGCGGCCACAGCATCGGGCCGGCCACAAGCGAGGGGAGCGGGTGGAGCCGGAACAAGAACGAGGTGACGACCCCGAAGTTGCCGCCGCCGCCACGCAGGGCCCAGAACAGGTCGGGGTTCTCGGTTTCGCTGGCGGTCACGAAGGAGCCGTCGGCCAGGACGACGTCGGCCTCGAGCAGGTTGTCGATGGCCAGGCCGAACTGGCGGGTGAGGTGCCCGATGCCGCCGCCGAGGGTGATGCCGCCGACGCCAGTCGTGGAGATGATGCCGCTCGGCGTGCCCAGCCCGAAGGCGTGGGTGGCGTGGTGGAGATCGCCAAGTTTGGCCCCGCCCTCGACGCGGGCCGTGCGCTTGACCGGATCGACGCGGACACCGTGCATCGGCGAGAGGTCGATCACCAGCCCGTCGTCGACGGAGCCGAGACCGGGGCCGTTGTGCCCGCCGCCGCGGACGGCGACGAGCATGCCGGTGTCGCGGGCGAAGTTGACCGCGGCGATGACGTCGGCCACGTCGGCGCACTGGGCGATGAGGGCCGGGCGCTTGTCGATCATGGCGTTGTAGAGCGCGCGGGCCTCGTCGTAGCTCGGATCGCCGGCCTGGATGAGCGGGCCGCGCATCGCCGCAGCCAGCGCCGCGACGGCTTCGGGATCGAGGGATACGGTACGAAACGTAGTTGTCGCTGCCATGGTGGTCCTCCTTGGGCAGTCGAGAACGAACTGAAGAACCGTCGACGCAGAGAAGTGACGGAGTCGGTCACCGTGAGGGCGGCGAGCGTATGCCACTCGATAGGCGACTCCTCCTTTTTCGATACGGCTCAGGGCGCCAATGACCGAGGAGACCGATTTCAGCATGCGCCGGCCGCGGCGATTGCGCATCCGCCAAATGACGGATGTCCGCACGATCACCGCGACCAGCCGGCTCCGGAAGCTGCGCAAACCCACGGCAGGAGCGTCTCGCTAGAACCAGCGGGCTGCCTCTCCGGCCCCCTCTCTCCGCCGCGCCGGGCCCGACCGGGCGCCGGCGCGGACGACATCCGACTCGCGGCGCGCCATCACCCAGGCCACGTTCTGGCCGGCGCGGAGAGTCTGCCGAATGGGCGCAGCTTCAGGCGTGCCCGTGGCCCGCTCTCGCTGAAGTGCGATCCCAGGCGCTTCGCTGCAGGTTGACGAAACAGGATTGCGCCGGCTCTACGTTCGGCGTCGGGCCGCGGCTACGAGGCGGCGACAGCCCGCACAGCGGCGCAGAAGCGCGCGATCTCTGCCTCATCGTTGTAGTAGTGGAGCGAAGCGCGCACCAGTTCCGCCAGTTCCCGCGCCTCCATGTCGAACCGGGTCGAGGCGACCGAGGAGACGGTAACGTTCATGGCCTGGGCGGCGAGACGGCGTTGCATGTTCCCCGCCGCGACGCCATTGACGGTGAAGGTGACGATGCCGCACTTTTCGGCACCGAGATCCCGCACGGTGATGCCGGGGATCTTGGTCAATTCCTCGCGAAGCAGTCCAGCAAGGCCTTGCACCCGTTCCCAGATCGGCCCCAAGCCCCATCCAAGCGCATAGTCGAGCGCAACACCGAGCCCGACCTTTCCCGCGAAGTTCGTCTCCCAGTTCTCGAAGCGCCGGGCGTCGTCGCGGATCTCGTAGCGATCCGGAGAAACCCACGTTGCCGCATGGTTGTCGAGAAATGGCGGCTCCAATCGCTGGCAGAGCTCGCGGCGGATATACAGCATGCCGGCGCCGCGCGGTCCGCGCAGGTACTTCCGGCTGGCGGTGGAGAGGATGTCGCAGCCGATCGCCCCGACGTCGATCGGCATTTGCCCCGCTGATTGGCAGGCGTCGAGCAGATAGGTGATCCCGGCCGCCCGCGCGATGGCGCCGATCTCCGCCGCCGGGTTGACCAGCCCGCCGTTCGTCGGCACGTGGGTGATGGCGATGAGCTTCACCCGCTCGTCGATCATTTCCGCCAGCGACGAGACCGAGACCTGGCCGGTCTCGTCGCTGGGGATGACCTCCACCACGGCCCCGGTCCGCCGTGCTGCCTGGAGCAGGGCGACCACGTTGCTGGCGTACTCGGCGCGAGCCGTCAGCATGCGGTCGCCGGGGGCAAACGGGAGGGCATAGAATGCCATGTCCCAGGCGCGGGTGGCCGTCTCGACGAACGCGATCTCGTCGGGGGCACAGCCCAGCAGCTCCGCCGCCGCTCCGTAAACCCGCTCGACGGCCGCGGCCTCGCGGGCCGCGGCCTCGTACCCACCGATCTCCGCCTCGAGCTTGAGGTAATCGACGGTCGCATCGAGCACGGGTTGCGGCATCAGCGCCGCGCCCGCGTTGTTGAAGTGGAGCACGTGCCCGCATCCGGGCGTCTCCCGCCGCGCCCGCGCCACGTCGATGGTCATGCGTCCCCCTGGTCCACTGGCTGCTCCATGGCGATCTCCTCGTGCGCTCCCGGCCCCGCAAGCATGCTCCGGTCGGGATTCTCCACCACCCGAAACCCCAGCGCCGCGTAGAGCCGCCGCGCGGCGTGCTGCGTTGGCGCCACCCAGAGCCGTATCGTCGCCATCTCCGGGTGGGCGGCGATCTCCTGGAGCAGTTCGCGCAGCAGCATCCGGCCTACGCCCTGCCCGCGGCGCCCGCCGCTGACATACATGCCAAAGATCATGGCCACGTGCGCCTCGCCGCCCGCGCCGAAGATCGCCCCGGCCATACCGATCGGGTCGCCGTTGCCCCGGGCGATTAGCGTGACGGCGTCGGTTCTCGCCAGCCGGCGCCGCCAATCGTCGTCCCGGAGCGTCTCGGACTCGACGTACGTCGAAGAAAACGCCGCCGGATCCTGGAGCAGCGCCTCCAGGCGGATGGCCTTCAGTTCGCGCCAGTCGTTTGGACCGAGCCTGGCGATCTCCACGTCGAGCATGGGCCCCCCCGCTCACCTCCCCGGCCGCTGCTGACAGTAGGTCTGGAAGGTCTGCCTCGTGTCGGAAAAGCGGCTACCCTCACGACGTTGTGCGGCGTCTGCATCCCTTTCCTCCCGAGCGGCGACTATAGGCGAGGCGAGCGATGCGATCGGTGCAGTCGAGTCAGGAGCAATGGGCGCGTCCGAACCACCCGAGCAGTCGATGCAGGACGAATCGGAGTCTCGTCAGGGATCGGCTCGATTGGCGCCCGCACGGAAGCTGCTGGCCGTGGCCGGCGGCAAGGGCGGCGTCGGCAAGTCGACGATCGCCGTCAACCTGGCGCTGGGGCTGGACCGGCTTGGCTATCGGGTAGGGCTGCTCGATGCCGACGTCCACGGACCGAACGTCCCGCTGATGCTGGGGGTGCGCCGCCGCGCCGATGTCTCGGGCTGGGAGTCGATCGTGCCCCTGGCTGCGGCGTCGCCCCCAGCGAGCGCGCTTCCGGCGCTCGAGCGGTACGGCCTGCGCGTGATGTCGCTCGGGTTGCTGGCCGGTGAAGCGCAATCGATCCTGACGGGCAACGCCGCACTGGCGGGGGTGCTCGTCTACGGGTTGCTCGCCCAGGTCGACTGGGGCCATCCCGATCTCCTGGTCATCGACCTCCCTCCGGGGACCGGCGAACCGTTGCCGACGCTGCTCGAGCGGGTCCAAATCGCCGGCGTCGTGGTGGTCACCACGCCGCAGGAGGTGGCGCGCCTCGACGCGGGCCGCGCCATGGCGGCGTTTCGGACGGCGGACGTGCCGATTCTGGGCGTCGTCGAGAACATGGCGTACGCGATCTGCCCACGCTGCGGCGAGCGGATCGAGGTCTTTCATCGCGGGCCGGCGGCGAAAGCAATCGCGCCCGACGCGCCCGCCATTCTCGCCCAGATTCCGCTCGATCCCGTCGTATCGGAGGCCGCCGACACCGGGCGGCCGGTCCTGATCGTGGAGCCCGACGGACCCCAGGCAGCCGCGTTTCTCGCTCTCGCGGCGGCGGTGGCGGGACGGCTCGGTCTCGTCGCGACCCCTCCCGGCGACGAGTGATGCGGAGTGCGGGCGAACGCTCCCGAGGGACGTGGGCGCGCCCGCCGCTGCCGAAGTGTGCGCCCGCCCTACTTCTCGTAGCCTTCGCACACTTCGCACCCTTCGCCGGCGCGACCAAAGGCTGCGCTTCAACCCTGTCCCGTAGCCTTTGCAGCCTTTGCAGCCTTCTCCGGCGCGGCCCCGCCCCGGCCCCGGAGACACCCATGGCGGCAACGCTGGTCGTCGGCAGGCAGGCGACAATCTCCACTTGTTTGCCCCGGTCGTACGCGATGCCGATCTTCGTAATCATCCGACGTAGAGCGCCCTCAGCCTTGCGGTTCGCCCTGGATCGCCGAGCACGTCGGTGTTATCCGAAACCTGGTCGATCGAGCCGATAGTCCCGGCGCGGTCGACGATGGCGCGCACCTCGGCGTTTCCGATCGCCGCCAGGGTTGCCTCGCAGAAGCGCTCGGCAAAGAGCACGCGAAACGGGCGGCTATAGAAAGAGCGTGTCGCTGGATCGAGGGGGTCGGTGATGCCGAGGGCATTGTGCGTCGTGGCGACAATTTCGTAGGCGCCGGCTAGCGCGTTCTCTCTCGCTTGCCATGACTCGGCCCGCAGCGCTCGCTCCAGCCTTGGAGTGAGGGCCGGGGCGCAGGCGAGTGCGGCGAATGCGGTTCCAAACCACTTGCTGTAGGGCGCGTAGCGGCACTCCATCAGGAACGCCAGCCCCATCAGGTCGCGGACCAGCGCCGCCGCCACCAGCGCCGAACCCAGCTCGTCCCCCACTTCTCCCGCGCGGCCGACGAACGCCTCCTGCTGCGAGAGCCGCTTCCATTGCGCCGCCAGCAGATAGAGCCACACGTCGCGCGGGAAATACGCCAGCTTCGCGCGAACCAGGCCCAACAGGCCGAGGCCGTCGTGGTAGACCGCGCCCCCGGTCACCTCCCGCAACCGCTGCTGCGGCACGGTGAGCCAGTCGGCCGCGGACATCGCCCCAAAGGGATCGACGCCCAGCCACGCGCCCAGCGTTTCCGGCGGATGCACCTCGACCTTGTGCATGATTTCCCCGCCGCCGTGCGGCATCATGGCGCGCACGCCGTCCGCGCCGGGCGGGCCGAAGTGCGTCGAGTAGCCCAAAAAGGTGGACGGCAGACGCTCGCCGAGGACGGTGCGGATCGCAACCGCATGCTCGGCATGATCCTCGGCAGACACGAACAGGAGCAGCCGCGGACCCCACTCGTGGTCCGTCGAGCGGGGCGTGTCGTACCCCAGCACGTCCGAGCCGGGGCCGATCAGCGCCGCGGAGTACCGCAGGCGGGGGAATGCGTCGGCCAGGATCGGCCGTACCGCTTCCGCGTAGAATCGCTCGCTGAGCAGCAGGCCCGGAACGAAGTCGGGCTCGAGTTCGGCGCCGGTTCGGCCAGCGGCGGATCCGTTCATGGGCGGCGAGTATGGCACGGGACCGCGCGGCGCCCTTCGCGGCGCGTCCGCTCGGCCGGCCCGATCGCTGAAGGAGCAGGCGATGGGGCCGCGCGGTCCCGAAACAGGCAGTGAATCAGAGGAGATCTACGACGCGTGATGGCAACCGAAACCCCGGAGCGTCCGCCACTGCACATCGTCCAGATCCGCTACCACGGCGGCGAGCGGGCGCGGCCGGAAGAAGATCCGCTCGACGCCTACCGCGCGTTCGGCGCGTACGCTGGGTTCGCCGCTACGGTTGTGGAGCCGGACTTTCCCGAGGCGCAACGCGATCCCGAGCCGACCGTCAACCTCGGCCTGATCGGCGGAGAGATCGCGGCGGCGGTCGCGGACGGCCGCCGGCAGGGGAAGCCGACCCTAGTCGTCGGCGGGAGCTGCGCCGTCGTGCCTGGCGTGGTCGGCGGGTTGCAGCGGGCGCACGGGCCGGCGGCCCGCATCGGGCTGGTCTGGTTCGACGCCCACGGCGACTTCAACACCCCGCGGACGACGCTGTCGGGGATGCTGGGCGGGATGCCGGTCGCCGTTGCCGCCGGGCTCGCCTATCCCCGCTGGCGGGCGCTCTCCCGGCAGGAGACGCCGCTGCCGACCGACCGCATCCTGATGGTCGACGTGCGAAATCTCGATGCGCCGGAGGAGCAGCTCATCCGCGCCACCGACATCGTCATCGCCGCCCCGGCCCCCGGCTTCCCCGGCGCCGATCTGGACGGGGCGGTCGCCGACCTGGCGGAGCGGTGCGATCTGCTCTACCTGCACGTCGACGCTGACGTTCTCGATGCGCGCTACGCGCCGAACCACCCCACGCGGGAGCCGAACGGACCCAGCATGCAGCAGACGCTCGCCGCCATCGACACGGTCATGGCGACGGGCAAGGTGGCGCTCTTCGCCCTCGTCTCGATCTGGGCCGACGGCGAAGGAGGCGACGTCGCGGTCGCATCCGGGGTGGAGCTATTGCACGGCGCCCTGGCGGCATGGAGGCGGCACGGCGGTCGACCAGCGGACGCCTGACGGGTCGCGAAAAATCCCGCTGCCCTGCACATGGGGCCGGGAACCCGCGAGGCGGCAGTGGAGCTGAGGGGCGTCTGGCGCTTCGAGGGAAGGGCCGGGCGCCGCCACGCGTACGGAGCCGGCCGCTCCCCTCCAACCCCGCGCCCCAGGCTGTACGAACGTCACTTGTGCCGCGGCCAGCAGCGGGCTCAGGACGGCGACGCGGAGCGGGAGGAAAGCGAGCTGCCGCCAGTCCACCCTGGGGAGGTGGCGGCCGGGAAACGTGGCGCGGCGGGCCGACGCCGCGGGCCCGCGGCGGGCTATGCTTTGTGCTCCAGCGATTGCGCGTCGCGGCTGGGGCGCGGCGTTTTGGGGCAATGGTCGGCCGAACGCGGCGCCGCCGCCGGTCGGCTCCGTGTGAGGAATGGGGAGGAGCTGGCAGCCGCGTGACGTCCTCGACCGTAGCGCCCACCGCCGGACGACGAGCATGACCCCGCGATCGCCGCACCGCGCGAACGGGAGCCCGCCCGTGGACGAAGGGCGCTACCGGGTGCTGTTCGAGAACATGGACCAGGGTCTCTGCATTATCGAGGTGCTCTTCGACGCGGCGGGCGACCCGGTCGACTACCGCTTTCTGGAGGTGAACCCCGCCTTCGAGCAGCAGACTGGGCTGCACGACGTGGTCGGGAAGCGGATGCGCGAGCTGGCCCCCGCTCATGAAGAGCACTGGTTCGCCATCTACGGGCAGGTCGCCCGCACCGGTCAGCCGGTGCGCTTCGTCAACGAGGCGAAAGCGTTGGACGACCGCTGGTTCGACGTCAATGCCTTTCGCCTGGGGGGTGAGGGAAGCCGCACGGTCGCCGTCCTCTTCACCGATGTCTCCGCGCGCGTGCGCGCGGAACGCACCCAGCAGGATTTTGTGGCGATGGCCAGCCACGACCTGGCCACCCCGGTCACCGTGCTCCGCGCCCGCGCCCAGTTGATGCAGCGGCGGCAAGCCTACGACGAGGCGGCGATCGCCGCCATCATCGAGCAGACGACGCGTATGGAGCGGCTCATCGCCGATCTGCGCGATCTGGTGCGCCTGGAAGCGGGCCAGATCGAGCTGCGCCGGGTTGCGGTCGATCTGCGCGATGTGGCCCGCGAGTCCGCCGAGCGCGTGCGGGTGCAGGCCAAGGCGCACGCCGTCCGAATCGAGACCCCGCGAGACCCGCTGCGTGGCGAGTGGGATCCCGATCGTCTCGGACAGGTGCTCGACAACCTGCTCGGCAATGCTGTCAAGTATTCCCAGACCGGTGGCGACATCGTCGTGCGGGTGATTGCGTGCGGCGCCGAAGCGCGGATCGCCGTCGCCGATCGGGGGGCGGGCATCCCCGCCGAGGCGCTGCCGCGCCTGTTCGAGCGCTACTACCGGGCGGATCGAGGCGAAGAAGGTTCCGGGCTCGGCATCGGGCTCTACATCTCGCGCATGCTGGTCGAAGCCCACGGCGGTCGCATCTGGGCGGAATCTGCGCCGGGACAAGGCAGCACGTTTACCGTCGCGCTGCCGTTCGAGGGTGACTGGTGACGAACGCCCCCTACCCGGCCCCTGGTTCAAGCGGCAGGCGCACGGTGACTCGCGTGCCGCGGCCCTCCTCGCTGGCGATGGCGATGGAGCCGCCGTGGCGTTCGACGATCTGCTTGGCCCCGGTCAGGCCCAACCCGGTGCCCGCGATCTGACCGACGTTGCGGCCGCGGCGGTAGCGCTCGAAGACGCGGGCCAGATCGGCGGCCGGGATGCCGATTCCTTCGTCCGCCACGACCACCTGGGCGGCGGTCACCGTCGCGTCGTCGATGCGGTCGACGCGGATCGTCACCGTCCCGCCGGCGGGGCTGTACTTGACCGCGTTGTTGAGCAGGTTGAGCAGCACCCGTTCGATGCCGTGGGCGTCCCACCTGCCGACCAATGACTCGACCGCCACCTCGGCCTGGACGTCGGCGCTGGTCGCGGCGGCGACCTCGGCCGCGCAGCGCTCCGCCAGGGCCGAGAGATCGGTCGGCTCGGGGTCGAACGGGACCGCGCCTGGCCCGCGGTCGCGCGCGATGTCGACGATGTCCTCCAGCAGCGCGCCGACGCGCGCGCTCATAGTCGAAACCGCCTGCAGCCCGTCGTCGAGGCGCTGCGGGTCGACCGCTCCGCTCCGGCGTAGCGAACGTTGCAGCGATTGGGCGTGCAGCTTGATCGCTCCCAGCGGGCTGCGCAGGTCGTGGGCGATGGCGGTCAGCACCTCTTCACGGATCTGGTCGCCCTCGCGTCGCTCGGTGATGTCGCGCACCACCGCGATGCCGATCGGTCCCGCCGGTGGGTCGAGCCGCCTGGTCCAGACTTCGACCGGGACGGCCGATCCGTCCCGCCGGCGCAGCTCCGTTTCGGCGCGCCGTTCGCCGTCCTCTTCGAAGTTGCCGAACAGGGGCGGCGCCGATGCGCACGAGACGTCGCGCACGGGAAGCCCGAGCAACGCCTCCAGCTCGTATCCCAGCAGGAGCCCGGCGGCGGCGTTCGCTTCCACGATCCGGCCCCCGCCATCGACGACCAGGATCGCGTCCGGCACGCCCTCGAAGAGGGTCTGGAAACGGACCTGCGCGTCTTCCGCCGCCAGGCGCGCGGCGCGCTCGGCGTCGTAGAGGCGGGCGTTTTCGATCGCCAGGGCGGCGCGGCGAGCCAGTTCCTGGGCGAGCTCGAGATCGCGCTCGTCGAAGCGGCGGCCCGATTCGGCGGCGATGAAGGTAATGGCGCCGACGGCCGTGTCGCGGGCGATCATGGGCACGACCAGCGCCGACGTCAATCCTAGGTGGCGGAGGATGGCCAGGTGCTCGGGGTTGCGCGCGGCCGCAACCAGCATCTCGTCCGTCACCTCCGGTATGAGCTCGGGTTGCCCCGTGCGCACCGCCTTGGGAACACCCTGCTCGGCATTTGGATCGGCGGGGTATTGCTCGTGCAGCCTCCGCGCCCACGAGACGCGTTCAGGATCGACGTGGGCCACCGCGATCTGGGAGATTGCGCCATCCTCGCCGACCATATGCACGGCGGACCAGTCGGCCAGGCGTGGCACGGCCAGCCGCGCGATGTTTGCGAGCGTCTCGTCGATGTTGAGGGAGGCCGAGAGCGCTTCGCCCGCCTCGGCGAGGAACCGTTGCGCGATCTCTGTGCGCTTCTGCGCCGTGGCGTCCTGCCAGACGTTCACGGCGAAGCGCACGCGGCCCGCGGCATCGAGCACGGGCGAGGCGCGCACCACCGACCAGCGCTCGTCGCCGGTGTCGTTGATGCGAAAGCGCACGGTGACGGCAGGCTCCGGTTCGCCCCTCAGCGCCCGCCGCCCCGGCAATCGATCGAGGGGAAAGGGCTCCCCATCACCGTCGAAGACCGCGAACCGCTCCATGACCTGGGAGAGGGGGGTTGCCAGCAGCTCCGCCGCCGTCGAAAACCCGAGCGCCCGCGCCGCGGCGGCATTGGCATAAATGAGCCGCCCGCTCGGATCCTGGACGGTGACGCCGTCCCCCACGTGATCCAGGAAGACCGCGACGGTGTCCGGGCCATGCTCCATGCACGGGCTCCTGGGTGCGCCGATAGGGTAAACGCCCTGCGCCAATCTCCGGAAGTATCGGAAAGCCGCGACGGTTTTGCCAGCCAGTCGCGTCGCTAGGCCAGGAACATCCGCTCCACGACCGCCAGCAGATGGTCAATGTCGAATGGCTTGGCGACGAAGACGACGCGGTCGGGCGGATTGCCGCGAAACGTGGCGCTGAGGAGGATGACGGGCGTCTCGGCGTACCGCTCGCGCAGGCGCGACAGCAGGCCCCAGCCATCGAGCCGGGGCATGATGATGTCGGCGATGACCAGATCGGGGGCGGCGGTCTCCATGGCCTCCAGCGCGGCGAGGCCGTCGCTGGCGGTGAGCACCGCGTAGCCCTCGCCAGCGAACAACGCGGTCAGCACCTCTCGGATAACGGGCTCGTCGTCGACGACGAGGATTTGTTTCACGCGGCAGTCCCTCCGGCCCGTAGTCCTTACGGAGGCGGCGAGGACTGGCCCTGCAAGTTTGCTGCCAGCGCGGCGGCCTCATCGATCTGGCTATCGATCTGCGCCAGATGGCCCTCGGCGTCGGCAGGGTCGAGTTGGCCTCGGCGGAGGCGCCGCCGCAACATCCAGACGTGCGCTTTGGCCGCGGTGAGCCGTTCCAGGATGCGGTGGGCGAAGCTGGGTACGGGCGGAGATTGGGGGAGCTGGTTCACCATGACCACATTCAAGCACAAATCGGGCGGCCGGCGCGGACGCCGGTGCCGGGCGGTTTCCCGACCGATCTCGTCGCGGTCTCGCCGACGACGGCGTACGCCACCAGCGGCCCCGGCATCTACCGCACCACCGACGGCGCGGCCTCGTGGACCCTCGTCGCGCTGGCCCCGCGCACGCGCCACTCGATCCCCTCCGCAT
>CALMZR010000136.1 GCA_937870845.1 uncultured Chloroflexota bacterium | reverse complement strand
GGCAAACTCAAGGAGGCCCGCCGTGATCATGTCCTCACCCTACCCCTCGCGGCTTGACCTTCAACACAGTGTCTACAAACGGCCGGGTCCTGGTCTTGGCCATGACCGCCCACTCAGCTTCGCGGCTATACCCCGGAGGAGGAGACCGCGATGAACCATTTCGACACGCGCGCAACCACCCAGGAACCGCTCGATGACGAAGAGCGCGAGCTGATGGACCCCGACAATTGGGATTGGGACACCCCGATCGACGTCCGCACGGTCGGCACGCCCGGGGCGGTCATCCGCGTGCGCTTCACCCGGCAGGAGATCGCCGCTCTGGACCGCATCGCCCGAGACGTGGGCGCCAATCCCGTGGAGCTGATTCATCAGGTTTTGCGGGAGTGGATCGCCAGTGAAGACAGCGGCAGGTTCGCCTCGCGATCCGGCAGTCCCGCGCAAGCGCGATGCGCCGCGACTGGATGACTTCTCACAGACCCGCGAGCGCCTGAGCGAGATCCGATCCCAGTTCACCGTTCACCGTCGAGGTCACGAGGCGAGATCGTGGCACGAGCGCCGTAAGTACGTCCGCTACGTGGCGATCCCGTGCGCCTGCATTGCTCGCGACGAGGACCGTCACGGGAACGCCGATCCGTTCCAGAGTCACATTCCCGAGCGCCGCCTCGGTCGTCCCTGCCAGCAACGGCGCCAGGCTCCCTGCCGCGCGGCGGATTGCCCCGAGGCGCGCCTTCGCCAATCTGTCGCGCCAGCCGACATCCCAACGCAATCCGAGGTAGAGATCGAGCGCGCGGTCGGTTTGTCCTTTCTCGGCGGCGTCCGCGGCGTGGCGCAGCATCGACAGGGTCTCCTCGTGGCCGGTGAGCGCGGGGAGAAACGGCCCCGCCAGCACGATCGAGGCGACGCGCTCTGGAGCGAGCAGCGCCATCCCGAGCGCGGTCCCGGCGCCCCAGCCAACGGCGGCGATGTGGACCTGAGCAAGGTCTTCCGCGTCGAGGACGGCGAGCGCGTCGGCGGCCAACTCGCTGATGGGACAGGCGCGGCCGGAGATCGTTGGCGAGGCGCCGTGGCCGCGGGCGTCGGGGAGGGTGAGGCGATACCGATCTTGGGGCAGGGCGTTGGCGAGCGGCCGGAGCTGGCCGCGGTCGGCGAGGAGGTCGTGCAGGCCGAGGATGGGGATGCCGTCCGTAGCGCCGATCGATTCGTAGCTGAGGCGTTGGCCGGCGCGCGTGGCGAAGCGGGTGACGCCGGGGCCGCCGGTGGGCCGGGGCGGCGGCGGGGGGTGGTCGTCGCTCACGTGGCGAGGGGTTCCCCGGTGAGGGGCGAGGATTCGGCGGCGGGGCGGCGGGATTCGCGCCAGCGGGCGACCCGCTCGGTGGCCAGGTTCCAGGCGAGCCCGGCGACCAGACCGCCGCAGACGGCGTTGGCCAGCAGCACCGGGTAGAGGTAGCGCGAGAAATCGGCGCGCATGCCGACGACGACGAGGCCCACCTGGGAGCCAAGGACCAGCGCGGCCATGGCCCAGCGGCTGCCGAGGCCGCGCTGGATGGCCATCACGAGCAGCGCCAACGCGCCGATGACGGCCAGGATGAGATCACCGCCCATCGGTTTCCAGGCGACGCCGAACAGGCCCGCGACGGCCTGGATGGCCTGGCCGGTGACGGAATCGACTTCGCCCAGCCAGTTGCCAATGCGGCCCAGGGCGTCGATCGGGCCGTTGACGTTGAGGTCGCTCCAGATGACGCCCTGGTTGCGCATCTCCAGGGCGCGGAACTCGAAGAGCGCCAGCGTGCGGCGCACGGGATCGGGCCAGAGGTAAGGGTAGGAGACGATGAACGCGGCGGCGGCGATGACCGGCTGCACGCCGAGGCGCCAGCCGAGGGCGGCGTCGTGGCGGGCGGCCGGACCTCTGCCGCGCCAACCGTGGATGACCAGCACGAGCCCGGCGGCGGCCAGCGGGATCGCCAGCGCCAGCGGGCTCAGCTTGGCCGACCCTCCCAGCCCGAGCAGCGCGCCGAGCAGGATGGCGCGGGGCCAGGTGGGGCGATTGGCCAGGGCCATGGCGGCGAGCGTGGCCCAGGCGACGCAGAGCGTCACCAGTCCGTCCGACCCGGCCAGGCTGGAGAGGTAGATCGATAACGGGTGCGGGATGAGGAGCGCGGCGGCGGCCAGGCCCGCGGCCGGGTTGAGCAGCCCGCGGGCGATGAGGAAGACGCTGGCGGCGATGAGGGCGCCGATGACGCTGTTGGTCCGCCGCGCCGCGGCCAGGTCGAGCTCGTCGGGCATGTTGCCGTGGCGGCGGTTCCAGTCCTGGCCGAAGTGGAAGTTGTAGAAGCCGTTGGTGTCGAGGTCGCGGCCTTGCAGCGTCAGGCCCAGCCCCATCAGGTAGGAGCCGAGGGGGGGCTGCCCCAGCATCAGCTCGCTCTCCCGCCAGTAGGCGCCGGTCGGGTTGCGCAGCTCGCCCAGGAAGCGGGCGCGATGGACCCAGCGCGCCTCGTCGCGGTGGAACTCTGTGGTTGGCACGGCGCTGAGGTTGACCCAGAGCGCGACGAGGAAGACGAGGGCGGCGAGCACGATGTCGCCGAGGCGGGAGGCGGGAGGCGGGAGGCGGGAGGACGACGATCGGCGACTGGGATGCGCGCCCGACGCATCGCCTGGCATGCTTCCCGTCTTGCCATCTAACCATCTCTCACTCACGACTCGCGACTCACGACTCACGACTCACGACTCGTTACGGGGTCACGGCGTCGAGGACGTCGAAGAAGCCGGGGAAGGTCTTGGCGACGCAGCCGGGGTCGCGCAGGCGGATGCCGGGGGCGCGCAGGGCGGCCACGGCGAAGCTCATCGCCATGCGGTGGTCGTCGTAGGTGTCGACGTCGGCGGGCAGGATGGGGCGCGGGGTGATGCACAGCCCGTCGGGGAACTCGTCGACCTCCTGGCCGAGGCGGCGCAGCTCGGTGGCGAGCGCGGAGACGCGGTCGGTCTCCTTGAGCCGGGCGTGGGCGACGCCGCGGATGGTGGTGGGACCGGCGGCGAGGGGGGCGATGGCGGCGAGGGTCTGGGCGGTGTCGGAGATGGGGCCGAGGTCGAGGTCGACGCCGCGCAGCTCGCCGTCGCGGGGGCCGCGCACCTCGGTGAAGCCCTCCCCGATCTCCACCTCGGCGCCCATCTGGGCCAGCACGTCGACGAAGCGGAGATCGCCTTGCGCCGAGTCGTGGCCGATGCCGTCGATGCGCACGCGGCCGCCGGTCACCGCCGCGGCCGCGAAGAAGTAGGAGGCGTTGGAGGCGTCGGGCTCGATGAGGTAGTCGCGGCCGGTGTAGCGCTGCCCCGGCCGCACCCCGAGGTGGTCCCAGGATGCCGTGTCGAGGTCGGCGATGACCCCGAAATCGGCCATCACGTCGGCGGTCAGGGGGAGGTACGGTTTGGAGACGAGGTCGCCCAGGACGTCGATCTCGACGCCGTCGCGGGCATATGGCGCCGCCATGAGCAGGGCGCTGAAGTATTGAGAGGAGAGGTCGCCGGCCATGCGCGTCTCGCCGCCGCGCAGACCGGCGGCGCGCACCACCACCGGGGGGTAGCCGGGCTCGGATTCGCTCGTGATGTCGGCGCCGAGGTCGATGAGGGCGTCCAGCAGCGGGGCGATCGGGCGCTGCCGCATGCGAGGCACGCCGTCGATGCGGTAGCGGCCCCGGCCCAGTGGGAGGGCGGCGGTGAGAAACCGCATGCTGGCGCCGGAGTTGCCGACGAAGAGGTCGGCCTCGGGGGCGGGGAACGTGCCGCCGCCGCCTTCCACCCGGAACCGCGCGTTTGGCTCGTCGCTCTCCACGGCGATGCCGAGGGCGGAGAGCGCGGCGGCCATGTAGCGGGTGTCGTCGCTGTGCAGCGCGCCGCGCAGCTCGCTGGGGCCGTCGGCCAGCGCGGCGACGAGGAGCGCGCGGATGGTGATGCTTTTCGACCCCGGCACGGCGACCGTCGCGTCGAGGGGCCGCGCGGCCTGGCGGGGGGCGTGCGTCGGCGGGTCGCCGCGTTCGATCGTCGTGGAAATGGCGGAACCTCCTGGAGAGGGTGACAGGGTGACGGGGTGACGGGGTGTCAGGAAAACGACGTGTCCGTGATGCCTCCTGCTCGGCCCACACCGTCACGCGATGGGAGAAGAACACTATACCCGCTCGCCTCATCTCGTTGCCCTGATACCCCGTCACCCCGTCACCCTGTCACCCATTGGTGAAACCCGTGCCCGTCGCGTGTCGTTCGTACTAGAACAGGCGTCGTTCCGGCGGCTCCGGCACGGGGGGCGGGGATGACGCCGCTATACTCGATACCGTCGATCCGCGCGAGCAGCGCGTGGGGCGGCCCGATTTGCACCGGTCACGAGGTCATCGTCGCGCATGGAACCACGGCCGCCGCAGCCGCGATCGTCTCGCCCCTTCGATCTCCCCGGATCGCCCGAGACGGCGGGGATCGGGGAGCGGCTCTACCCCACTCCGGGCGAGCCCGCGTACGCCGCCGGCGCGGAGGCGTACCCGCCCGGCGCGGCCGCGGAGCTTCCGCTCCTGCCGCGCCGGCAGCGCCGGCAACGGGGCGCGCTGCGCGGCGTCGCCGTCGCCGTGGTCGCCATCGGCGCCATCCTGGCGGTCGGCTGGTTCTTCCGGGACGCGGTGCGCGGCTTCGTCGATCCGCCGGCGCCGAGCCCGACCGTAGCCGTCATCGCAACCGATGCCGGAACGCCGGCCCCAGCCGGGGAGACGGCGGCGCTGCCGAACGCGCTGGCGACCGTGACACCGATGCCGGAGCTGGAGGTCGCCGCGACCCCGACACCCGCCCCCGATGACGAGGCGAGCGTGGCGCAGGAGACCTCGTCGGAGGGCGCGTCGGAGCCGAGCGAGCCCGACCGCGACATCTCCAGCGAGACACTGCCGCTGCTGGAGCTGCTGCCGACCCAGGCGCAGTTGCCGGCGGGACTGGTTCTGGCCGACGAGGCCGAGCGCAGCCAGGTGGAGGTGGTCGAGTCCCTGGGCGGGACGGAGGAGGCGTCGCAGCTGCTCGAGGAGTGGGGTTGGTCGGGCAACGCTTTCCGCGACTTCATCGCCGACCCGGAGGCGCCGCCGCCGACGGGGACCACCTTCCTCAACGTCAGCGTCCACCGCTTCGCCGACGCCGCGGCGGCCAACAACGCCATGATCGTCTTCTCGGACTTCGTCATCTTCAACCAGGGTCTGCAGCGCGAGGACGCCCCGGCCATCGGCGACGACGCGATCCTGCTGGTGGGGGTTCCGGAGGGGATCCCGCTGGCGGTCCTCTATGCGCAGGAGGGCCCGATCCTGTACCGCATCGGCGGGTCGTCGGGGGCGGCCGAGGCGGACCCGACCTCGGACGTGCTGGCCGTGGCCGGGGAGATCGTGCCGGGGCAGGCGGGAGGCTGACCGTGCTCAACCGCGAGAACGCCATCGGGCTGATTCTGCTGGTGATGTGCGCCGCGGTGGCGCTGGTGCTGCTGTACAGCATCGCCACCGGGACGCGCTTCCAGTACACCGGCCCGTCGTGGCTGGCGACGGCGTTGGTCATCCTTTTCATCGGGGCCAGCATCTATGGGTTCGTCAGCCGGCCGGGGCGGCGCTGGCCGTGGCAACGCAACGAGCCGCGCGACCCGGGCCAGCCCGGCCGCTGAAGGGCGTCGCGCACTTCCAGATCATCGCTATACTGCGCTGAGCCATCTCCGCGTGGGCCCCGCTCGGAATTCGCCGTTCGACCGAGCGCAGGGGGCCATGATCGAGTCACTCGTGAGCGCCGACACACCCGACCCGCTGTACTCCACCTCCTGGCCGTTTCGCTCGGCCGCGCCGGGGGTGACGTTGCTGCGCGCGGAATCGACGCAGCACCCCTTCGCGCTGGCGGTGGCCGCCGCGTGGAGCTGCTACGGGGGGCGGCCGGCGAAGGTCGAGACGGTGCGCAAGCTCGTCTGCGACCCCGACCCGGGGGGGATGAGCCCGGTCAAGGCGGCCGACCGCGCCCACCGCCGCGAACGGGCGATGAAGCTGTACGCCGATCTCTTCGCCGCGGGGCACCACACGACGCTGCAGCACGCCAACTTCGTCTTTGTGCTCGACAACGTCTCCCGGCTCGCCATCTGGTCCTTTTTTCACGCCCATCCCTTCTACAACTCGGAGCAGGTCTCCCAGCGCTACCGGGAGGTCAGCGGCGAGGCGATGGTCACGCCGGACCTGCCGCCGGCCGAGCTGGCGATCTACCAGGGCGCGATCGAGCGTTCTTTGGCGGGGTATCGGAACCTGACCGAGCTGCTTTCGCCCGATATGGCGGAGCGGTACGGCGCGGTCTTTCCAGGGCGGGCCAAAGCCAGGGGACCGGTGGCCGAGCGTCGCTTCGCCGACGCGGTGCAGAAGCGAGCGCAAGAGACGGCGCGCTACGTCCTGCCGCTGGCCACGCCGGCGCACCTCTACCACACCGTCAACGGCCTCACTCTGCTGCGCTACCACGTCCTGGCGCGCCAACCCGACGCGCCGAGCGAGGTCCGCGCCATCGTCGACCGCATGGTGGCGGAAGTCCTGGCCGTCGATCCGTACTTCCTGGGCGCGCCGGGGCATCCGCTCGATCTGCGCCTGCTCGAGACCGAGGAGACGATCGAGGCGCAGGCGCTGACGGAGTGGCGCGGGGCGCTCTCCCAACCGGAGGCCGAGACCGTCGCGGCGCTGCATCGTTTTGACGAGATGTTGGGGCCGTACGATAGCCGCCTCGTCAGCTACGACGCCGATGCCGAGCGCGTGATGGCGGACGCCGTGCGGACGGTGCTGGCCGCCACGCCGGAGCCGCTGCCGGATGCGGACGCGCTGGCGCAGGTGCTCGACCCGACGCGAAATCCGTACCTGGGGCATCCCCTGTTCCTCGGCATGCAGTCGAAGCTGATGCAGACGATGAGCCACGTCCCCTTCACCTGGGCCAAGCGGATCAGCATGGCCGAGGACGCCCAGAACCAGCGGCACCGCGGCACGATGGGCTCCCGCCCGGCGCTGCTGGCCTGGAACCAGCGCGAGCCGGACGTCATCGTCCCCTGGGCCATCCGGCAGAACCCGGCCGCCCTGGCCGAGTACGAGGCGACGATCCGCGCCCTCTGCGAGGCCCGAACCGCCCTCCTCGACCGCGGGGCGCCGCCGGAAGCGGCGTTCTACCTGATCCCGAACGCCCAGCGCATCCGCTTTTACGAGAGCGGCACGCTACTCGATTACTACTGGAAGTGGGTCAAGCGCCTCTGTTACGACGCGCAGCGCGAGATCTTCGAGACGGCCGTGGATGAGGCAGCCCAGGTGCGGGAGGTGCTGCCGGCCATCGGGTATTATGTCGATGGACCGCCGTGCGTGATGCGCTCGCGGGCCGGGACGGCGCCGATCTGCCCCGAGGGGGAGCGGTTCTGCGGCATCCCGGTGTGGCGAAACTACCGATTCGAGGAGTTGGAAGAGCGGCGGGTGATGTGAGCGGACACACAATTTCGAAGGCGAACTCGATCGCACGCGCACGCCCGGAGGATTTGAGGAGGCACGGTGGCCGAGCGACCGGTGAAGACGTTCTACCGTGCGACGAAACGCTTTCCGCCGACTGACAAGGATTACGTCACCCGCCAGGAGCGGCAAGGCGACCCGCCCCCGGAGGTTTCCAGAGAGATTCGCGAATCGTGGGATGCGCTGTCGTTCTACGACTCGCTTGAGGGTATCGAGCGACAAATTCGGCGGGCGCCCGCGATCGGCCGCCACATCGTTCGCTACGACATCCCCGACGGCATCGGCATTACCTGGACGGAGACACAACCGCCCGGCCACTTCGACATCCGCGGCGACAAGGAACTCTTGAAGCAATGCATGGTTGACCGCGTGGGGTACATTGAAGAGGCATAACGTGAATCAGCCAACAGGACAAACGATCCTATGACGTACACCCTGTGGGATACCGAGACAAGCAACCAGTTCGGCGAGTTCGAGGATGAGCGAGAAGTGCTCGCTTTGGTGCGAACCTTGGTCAACCACTACGGCGCACGGTACGCCGACGACTTGGGTCTCGGCCGCGTCACCGCGGACGGGACGATCCTCGAACCATTGTCGGGAGCCGACCTCATCGCTCGGGTCGACGAAGTCCTGCCCGATCGCGGCTCCGCGGGCGCCAGCTCGGGCGCGCTCTTGGGTTCTCGCGGACAACAGCGCGGCGTCGCGTGATCTCCGAGCATGGGACTACAGGATGATATGGGTTCCATCGCGCTGCTTGCGCCTTCTCCATGAGCGATACCAGCCTTCTCGAGCTTGACCCTGCCTGGCGCGAAGCCCATCCCGGCGCAAGCGTTGGCCTGATTGCGTTCCGCGGGGTGAGCAATCCGGCGGCGCACGAAGGAGTGAACGCCGTGGCGGCGGGGCTGGAGGATGACATTCGTTCCCGGCTTGGCGATGCCGACCGGGAGACGTTGCGCGCGACCCCTCCCCTGCCCGCGTACGCCGCGTACTACAAGCGGTGGGGGCAGCGCTACCACGTCGGGATGCAGCTGGAATCGGTGGCGCAGAAGGGGAAATCCGTGCCGCGCGTGGCGGCGCTGGTCGAGGCGATGTTCATCGCCGAGCTGCGCAATCTGCTCCTTACCGCCGGTCACGACCTGGACCAGATCGCGCTGCCGGTGCGGCTCGGGGTCGGCGCCGGCGAGACGTTCACCGCACCGAACGGGAACGAGCAGGCGGTCAAGTCCGGGGACATGGTCATGGCCGACGCGCGTGGCCGCGTCTTGTCGGCGATCGTCACCGGGCCGTCGGATGTCGCCCGTATCGGGCCGGAGACGACCGCGGCGCTGTTCTATTGCTATGCGCCGCCCGGCATCGATCCCGCGCTGGTCTCGGCGCACCTGGACGAGATCGAGCGCAACGTGCGGCTCATCGCGTCCCGTGCAGAGGTCGTCGGCCGGGTGGTTGCGACGGCTTGACGAGACAGCGCGCGAGCAGGGAGTAGGCTCCCGGTTACGAGCGAGCCGGCACGCCTGTGGGCAGAGCCGCATCGTCCTCTAGGGCGAAGAATCGCCACCCTTCGACCGGCTGCCCCTTGAAAGGATCGCCGAGATAGACGAGTTGGCGGTTGGTTTCGTCCTGGCCGACACGCAGGACGACCCAGCCATCAGCGACCCCACCGGGGGCGACCTCCATGTCCAGCCAGGGGTCAGGCGGGATCTCCGCCGTGACTTCATGGATCACGTTCCCGCTCGCCGTGAGTCCAAACTGGAACGGATCGAGATCGAGCGGTTCATCGCCCGTGTTCCGAACCTGAACGCGGGCAAGGACGTACTCATCACCGGCGCTTGGCGCGGTGGCGGTCATGCTCGCCTCCTGAAGCATGGCCCACGCCTCTTCTCCTTGCGCCACCTCCACGATCGCCATGCCGAGATTGCCGCTGACCACTTCCGTACCAAGCGGTGCTGGGGCGTCCCGGCCCACGCCCATCCCTGGTTCAGCCGGGCCGATGACCGCTGGGGCGTCGGCGGCCACGTCAACTACCGCTTCCTGGGATTCGACGGCAGCGGCCGATTGGAGAGCGCCTCCGAGTGAGATACCATAGAGCGCAAGCAGGACGAGGATGGCAGCCGATGCCCAATAGACGGGCACGTTGGATCGCGCGCTGACCCCTGGCTCTCCGGTCATCATCCGCTCCCAGCCACGAACGATGAATGGCCACAAGACGAGGAGCGCGGCCATGAGGAGCCAGGCGCGGGTCATTGTGTGGACGTACCACTGTGAGTTGTTGATGGCTTGATCCCGAATTTCCGCGGGCGAGAATTGGGCGACGGACAGTTGCAAGCCTGCCCACCCTTGCAGCAGCAGTGGCCTGAGCACGTAGGCAACGGGGAGCATCAGGGCGAGAAATGCCAACGCCGAGGACAATCGGCGATCGACCATCCAGAGACGCAGTCTGGCGGGGGGATGTGAAAGACCGTTGAGGAGCCACCGCCAGCGTGACTTTGGCGAATCAGTAGTCAAGATTCTCTTGATCCCCGCCGCTGTTCCCTGACTGTCGGCGGCAAAGCGATCCGCGCCGAACTCCGCGGCCCAAATCGCGGCAACCGGTACGATGATAAATGAGGCAAACCACAAGAGATAGCTTCCGGTGATGGCGAGAATCTGCGTCGCCTGCAGGGTTCCCAGCCCGAGTTGGTAGTCGAGGATGGATGGAGGGGTCATTCCGCTGCCGGCGAAGTCTGCGCTCGACGTGATCAGCCTGTCAATGGACTGGATCAGGAACGGGACGACAAACAAAATGAGGAAAGCGGGAAATGCGTACCTGATGACAGTTTCGAAGGGACTGCCAAGGCCGATGACCAACCCGTCGCCACGGCGGAAGTGTCCGATTTCGTGCAGCAGCACGGCCCTGGCAGCTTCCCGATCTCGACCCCACAAGATCAGGAATTTCGCGTTGATGGCGAGCGTGGCCCGCCGATACCCGGTCGGAAAGACAGCTGGATCCTTGATGTTGAGGTTCTTGCTCCAGATGACCGGCAGACCAGGAGCGTGAGTCTGGACGAACGCCTCGATCTCTTGAATGGTCTCTCCCAGCCGCTGGTCATCTCTGGGAAGCGCCGTCAGGCCGTACTTCTTTTGCACGCGCCTCCAGCGCAGCGCCGGAATGAACACCAGGGCGAGGCCAACCAGCAGCGCCGCCGACGGCAAGAATTCAAGCAGAACCGACGGGTACGTTAGCCACTCAAGCCGACCGTAGTTCTCGCCTGGAAAAGCCTCACGCAGTGTTGCGGTCGAATCCCGGATCATCGCTATTTGATTGAAACTGGATTGCCAGCCAGCCAGCATGCTCGGAATATTGAGAATGAAGAGCACGACCCACATCCAGAGCCAAGGCGGAGCTGCCGGCGTGATTCGCCCTTCTTCAGCCTCGATCGAGTCGGTTGGAAGAGAGAGCGGACGAGGGATGGCAAGACTCATGGAACCCGCTCCTTTGCCTCACGAGGCAACCGCCTCAACGAATTGCGCCGCGCCCGGTGGATCGGCGAACAGGGCCTTGAGCGAACGATAGGCTGCTGCCTCGGAGGCCTCCGCGGTGAGGCCTTTGGCGCGCATCTCGGCCTGCATGGTGTCGAGCACCTTGAGCACCGGGGCAAGCTCCGGCTCGGGCGGCAGCGGAGCCGGCGCCGTATCCCCGGTGCTCCGATTCTCTTCCCGCATGGTGAGGAACTTGACGCAGGTGTCCAGGGCGTCGATGAGGTTGCCCGACAATGGGGAGCTCAACGCGGCGAGGAGGAGTGGCCCCACGGTGGCGATGGCGCTCAACAGGCCCGGCATCACCAGGGCGAGGCTTCCCGCCCCGAAGCCGCCGAGAGTACCCGATGATTCCTCGAACAACTGTCGGCGCTGCTTACCGCCCGCGATGAAGGCCTCGGCTATGGTCGGCGCCAGAATCGCCTCGTCTGGCGCGGCCGCCTCGGCAAGCCGGAACGACCACTCCTCGACGAGCGCCGCTCGATCACCCATCGCGTCGCCTCCACCACCAACGCGACTGCCCACGTGTCCCCGGCCGAGGCAATTGATTTGTGCGCGATTGAACGTCTCGCTCGAATGTATCACGAGAATGCCAACGTGAAAAGACCCGCGACGCGCGTCGCGGCGTCCTTACGGGCGGGGTCCCGAGGCGGGCGTTGGCGCCGGCGCCGGCCCCGCCCTCCCGGCGGTGTCGTTCCAGACCAGCAGCTCGCGGCCCGCTTTCGCAGGCGGCCGACGAACCGAGAGAAGGCCGTGTCGTAGAAGAAATCCTCGTTGCGGTCGTAGCCCCGCGTCCGTGGGTTGTATCCTGCCGAGAGGTGCGGATCGCTCACGATCGCGGTCTCGGGGTCGACAGTACCGGCCCTATCGGTCAGCTCCGGCGCGCTTGGGCGAGGCGCCATAACCATCGTTCACATTAGGACGAAGGGGGAGTCGTGGCCAAGATCGCCTTCATTGGAGCCGGCAGCACCGTTTTTGCGCGCAACCTGCTGCAGGACCTCTTTACGTTCCCCGAGCTACACGGCTCGACCATCGCGCTGATGGACATCGACCCGGCGCGGCTGGCCGACACCGAGGCCGTCACCAGGCTGTTGGCGCGGGACGCCGGCGCGGACCCGACGATCGAGGCGACGACGGACCTGCGGCAGGCGCTGGACGGGGCCGACTACGCCGTCAACATGATCCAGGTCGGCGGTTACCGGCCGGCGACGGTGATCGACTTCGAGATCCCGAAGCGGTACGGATTGCGGCAGACGATCGGCGACACGCTCGGCATCGGCGGCATCATGCGCGCGCTGCGCACGATCCCGGTGATGCGCGACATGGCGCGGCAGATGGAGGAGGTCTGCCCGGACGTTCTCTTCCTCAACTACACGAACCCGATGGCGATGCTCTGCATGGCGATGGACCGGGTCACGTCCGTGCGCACGGTCGGGCTCTGCCACAGCGTGCAGGGGACGGCCGAGGATCTGGCCGGGTGGCTCGATGTGCCGTACGACGAGGTCAACTACGTCTGCGCGGGGATCAACCACGTCGCGTTCTATCTAACCTTCGAACGCAATGGCGAAGACCTCTACCCCGCCCTGCGCCAGCTCGCGGCGGAGCGGCGGGAGCCGGCCTGGGAGCGGGTGCGCTTCGAGGTCTGCCGCCGCTTCGGGTATTTCGTCACCGAGTCGAGCGAGCACTTTTCCGAGTACGTGCCGTGGTTCATCAAGCCGGGGCGCGACGACATCATCGACCGCTACAACATCCCGCTCGATGAGTACCCGGCCCGCTGCGAGGACCAGATCGCAGAGTGGGGCGAGTTCCGCGCCGCACTGACCTCCGCCGAGCCGGAGGCGATGGAGCGATACCAGGCGGAGCGGCGGGGGCAGCTGCGCGGGATCGAAACGCGGCGTATCGCCTGCGTCGAGAAGGAGGATCCGGCGTTGGCCGCGGCGCTGCGTGACGAGGCGTTGGCGGCCCAGGGCGGTGCGGCGGGGCACTCTGGCGAGTATGGGACGTTGATCATCCACAGCATGGAGACCGGGGAGCCGCGGGTGGTGTATGGCAACGTGCCGAACCGCGGCCCGATCGCCAACCTCCCCGCCTCCTGCTGCGTCGAAGTTCCGTGCCTGGTCGATCGCAATGGCGTGCAGCCGACGCATGTCGGCGCGCTGCCGCCGCAGTTGGCGGCGCTGATGCAGACCAACATCAACGTGCAGGAGCTGACCGTGCAGGCGGCGCTGACCGGCAAGCGGGAGCACGTCTACCAGGCGGCCATGCTCGACCCGCACACGGCGGCAGAGCTCGACCCGGAGCAGATCTGCGCGCTGGTGGATGAGCTGCTGGAGGCGCATGGGGGGATGGTTCCGGAAATGGTGTGACGGGTGACCTCGCCCCGCGGAGAACCCTCACCCCAACCCCTCTCCCATTGCGATGGGAGAGGGGCTCGTGGCGGCGATCGTGGAGATGGTTCGGGAGCGACACACCTTTGCATCGGCCAGCATGGCCGTAACCACGCTCCCTTCGCCCATCGCAATGGGAGAAGGGCTGGGGATGAGGGCTGTTCGCCCCAACGACTTCTCGCCTACATCTCCAGAGTCTGCGAAACTCCCTCCATGACGCACGAGCATGCCGAACACCGGCACAACGTCCCGGCCGCGCGCGAACTGCGCGGCCGGCAAACGGCGGCCGAGGAGCGGCTGTGGCAGGCGCTGCGGAGCCGCCGCCTCGCGGATCTAAAGTCTCGCCGGCAACACCCCATTGGCCCCTTCGTCGCTGATTTCTGCTGCCCCGACCGCCGCCTCATCGTCGAGCTTGACGGCGAAGTGCATGCTCGTCAAGGCGAGGAGGATGCCGCGCGGGAAGCCATGCTTACGACGGCCGGTTACCTGATCATGCGGTTTCCCAACGATGCGGTCACCGCCGATCTGGCGGGGGTGCTCTCCGCCATCCACGCCGCTGCGGCCGCGCAACCGCCGCGGCCAGGGGTGGCGCCGTTGCGCGCTAGCGGGTGGTAAACCGAGCGTGCTGGTAGCTGTTGCGCAACCAATCGCCGAACCCTTGCCCCCACCGCCGCGTAGCACCCTCACCCCCGCGGCCGTAGGGCCTGGGCCAGCCCGTCGCCGATCAGGCCGAACCCGGCTCCCACGACGAGCACGGCGAGGCCGGGATACGTGATCAGGCGCCAGTCGCGGAGGAAGAAGTCGCGGGCTTCGGCGACCATGAGGCCCCATTCCGGGTTGGGGGGCTGCACGCCGAGGCCGAGGAAGGAGAGGGAGGTCGAGACCAGGATGTTGAGCACCATGTCGGCCATGGCGAAGATGAGCGCGGCCGAGACGACGTTGGGCAGGATGTGGCGGAACATGATGCGGTGCTCGCCCATGCCGATGACGCGCGCCGCCTCCACGTACTCCAGCCGCCGCGCCACCAGCGTCTCGGCGCGGATGATGCGGGTATAGGCGACCCAGCCGACCAGCCAGATGGCGTAGACGATGTTCCAGGCGCCCGTGCCGAGGACCGCCACGAGGGCGATGACCAGCACCAGGTACGGCAGGGTCAGGGTGAAATCGACCAGGCGCATCAGCAGCGAGTCGAACCAGCCGCCGAAGTAGCCGGCGGCCAGCCCCAGCGCGCCGCCGACGACCAGCGTGACCGAGGTCGCGGCGAAGGCGATGACCAGGTCGATGCGGCCGCCGTAGGCGAGGCGGGTCAGGGTGTCGCGGCCGAAGTTGTCGGTGCCGAGGGGGTGTGCCCAGCTCGAGGGAGCGAAGGTCTCCACGGAGAAGTTTGGCTCGGTCGGGGAATGCGGGCTGACCATGGGGTAGACGATGACGAAGAGGATCGCCAGGCCGACGATGACGCCGCCGAGGACGAGCAGCGGGTTGACGAAGCGCCGCCACTGGCCTGATGCCCGCGATGCTGCCGGCTCCCCGGCGGCGCTGAGCGTTGTCGGGGCGCGGGTCGACGTCGTCGCCGTGGCGGCGCTCACGAGTAGCTCAACCGCGGGTCGAGGATGGCGTAGCTGATGTCGGTGATGAGGTTGATGAAGAGCACCAGCACCCCGATGGCGAGCGTCATCCCCTGGATGATCGGGTAGTCGCGGTCGAAGATCGCCTTGACGAGGAGCTGCCCCATCCCTGGCACGGCGAAGATCGTCTCCACGATGGTCGTGCCGCCGATGAGGAAGGCGAGGTTGACGGCCAGGATCGTCGCCGTGGACATGGCGGAGTTGCGCAGCACGTGCCAGACGAAGACGCTGCGCCCATTGAGGCCCTTGGCGCGCGCGGTGCGCACGTAGTCCGCGCCCAGCGTCTCCAGGATTGAGTTGCGCAGGCTGCGGATGAGGATCGAAGAGACGGCCAGCGCGAGTGCGAGCGCCGGCAGGAAGAGCGACTCGAGGTGGCCGAGGAACCCATCGCCGTACCCGGCGACCGGGAACACCTGCATTTTCACGGCGAAGACCTGCAGCAGCATCATGCCGATCCAGTAGGCCGGCATGGCCAAGGCTACGAGGGCATAGACGCGCACCGCCTGATCGATCCAGCGGCCGCGGTTCAGCGCGGCGGCGGTCGCCAACGGCGCGGTGATCAGGACCGACAGGATCGCCGCGTAGGTTACCAGGAAGAGGGTTGGCGGCAGGCGCTCCATCAGGATGTCGGTGACGGGGCGCCGCTGCCGGATCGAGTCGCCCAGGTCGCCGCTGGCGAGATTGCGCATGAAGACGCCGTACTGCACCCAGTAGGGCTCGTCCAGCTTGAGGTAGGCGCGCAGCTCGGCCGTGTTTTCTTCGCTGGCGCGGGTGCCGAGCATGATCGCGGCGGGATCGCCCGGCACGAAGCGCACCAGGAAGAAGATGAAGAGCGTGATCAGGAACAGCACCGGGACCATGTAGGCCAGGCGGCGCAGGATGTAGCCGGTCATGGGACGAGTCGGAAGTCGGAAGTCGGAAGTCGGAAGTACGGGACGGCCAGACGACAAGACGGCACGAGGAGCCGTGAGTTGCAGGCGGCTTTCTCACGCATGACTCACGACCTCCGACTCACGACTCACGACTTTCAACACCCGCGTCCTATACGTCGTCCCGCCACGTCTCGTAGAGCCGGTAGTTGCCGGTGGGGAGGATGTGGAAGTTCTTGACGTAGCTTTGCGTGGCGGAGCGGCCGGTCGGGTAGAAGAGGAAGATGAATGGGGCGTCGTCGAGGTGCATTGCCTGGATCTGGTGGTACATCTCCAGGCGCGCGTCGGGAT
>CALMZR010000135.1 GCA_937870845.1 uncultured Chloroflexota bacterium | reverse complement strand
GGCAACTCCGCCCACAACTGGGCCGTGTTGTAGCTGCCGTCGCCGAGGGCCAGCAGCCGTTGCGCGGTGCGGCCGGCCGCGTCCAACGCTTGGCGGGTCCAGGCGATGGCGGCCAGCCCGGCCTCCCACTCCTTCTGCGGCGGGTGGTCCGGGACCGGCGCCGCCTTGGCCGGAAACGCGGGATCGAAGCGCAGCGGCACCGCCCGGCTGAACCCGGCCGGCGACGGCAGCGGCAGCCACGCCAGGTGCAGAAAACGCTGGGCGCGATGGATCCCGGCGCGGAAGATCGCCGTCCCCGGGTGGCGCAGCCAACTGGTCCCCGGCATGGTGCGGCTGTGGCGCGGCACCTGGGTGGCGTCGAGGCCCACCAGGTACGGCTCGTGGGCCGGAGCTAGCGGCAACGTCTGCGCGAGCAAACACCCCGCCAGCCGCTCGTAGTCGACGCGGCCGCGGCTGAAGAGTCGGCGCCACGCCGTCCAGTCGGCCTCCCCCAGCCCCAGCGCCAGCAGCACCCCGGTGACGGTGTGGCGCCCGAAGGCGCCCAGCCAGCCCAGCAGCAGCGCGGCGCTGCGCCGGAAGGGGCGCTCTTGGCCGAAGGCGGGGCGGTGCGCGGCGAGCAGGGCGAACAGCTCGGGCAGCAACGGACGGACGGCGGCGGAGGCGGTAGACTCGACCATCGGGGGTGGCCTTTCGGTGGATCCGGATCGGCTTCAGCACCGTCCAGCCTACCAACGGACACCCCCCGCTCCAAGCCCCGCCCCACAAAGGGCCAAAGTCCAGGGGCACGGCATGCCGTGCCCCTACGAAGGCGACGCGGCGGGCCTGCTCCCTTCTCCCCGCGCACGGGGAGACGGGCCGGGGATGAGGGGTATCTCGCGTGGTCGAATCTCAGCCGCTGTTCAACAAAGTTCTCATCGCCAATCGCGGCGAGATCGCGGTGCGCATCGCGCGGACGCTGCGGGAGATGGGCATCCCGTCCGTGGCCGTCTATTCGGCGGCGGATGCGGGGGCGATGCACGTCGAGGCCGCCGACGGGGCGTTTCTGCTGGGACCGGCGGCGCCGATGCAGAGCTATCTCAATCAGGAACGAATCTTCGAGGTCGCGAGGGAGGCCGGGGTGGACGCGATTCACCCTGGGTATGGGTTCTTGTCCGAGAACGCGGGGTTCGCCAGGCGGTGCGCTGAGGAGGGGGTGACGTTCATCGGGCCGCCGGCGGCGGCGATCGAGGCGATGGGGAGCAAGATCGCGGCGCGGCGGGCGGCGAAAGCGGCCGGGGTTCCGATCGTGCCAGGGACGGAGGAGCCGCTGGCCGACGCGGAGGCGATCGCGGCGACGGCCGCCGAGCTGGGCTATCCGGTGGCGATCAAGGCGGCGGCGGGGGGCGGCGGGTACGGGATGCGCGTGGCGAATAGCGCCGAGGAGGTCGCGGCGACGCTGGAGGGGGTGCGGCGGGACGCAGGTCGGGCTTTCGGGGATGACACGGTCTATGTGGAGAAGTTTTTTTCGCCCGCTCCGAGGCACGTCGAGATCCAGGTGCTTGGGGACCGGTTGGGGAACGTGACGCATCTCGGGGAGCGGGAGTGCTCGTTGCAGCGGCGGTTTCAGAAGATCGTCGAGGAGACGCCGTCGCCGGCCGTGTCGCCGGAGCTGCGGGAGCGGATGGGTGAGGCGGCGGTCGCGCTGGCGCGGCACATAGGATATCAGAGCGCGGGAACGATCGAATGTCTGGTGATGGACGACGGGGAGTTCTTTTTTCTGGAGATGAACACGCGCTTGCAGGTCGAGCATCCGGTGACGGAGGAGGTGACTGGGGTCGATCTGGTTCGGGAGATGGTGCGCGTCGCCGCTGGGTTGCCCCTGTCCGTGCCGGAGGGGGGGATCGCGCCGCGTGGGCACGCCATCGAGGCGCGGGTATACGCCGAGGATCCGGAGCGGAACTTCATGCCGTCGCCGGGGGAGATCGCGCGGCTCGATTTTCCGGAGCTGCCGAATCTGCGCATCGACACGGGGGCGCGGGCGGGGACGAAGGTGACGGTCTATTACGATCCGATGATCGCGAAAATCATTGCGTGGGGCGAGGACCGGGAGGCGGCGATCGCGACGATGCGGGAGGCGCTGGCGGGAACGGCGGTGGAGGGCGTCAAGGCGAACATCCAGTTCCTGGAGCGCATCTTCGCGGGGGACGATTTCGCCGCGGGCCGCATCCATACGCGTTACGTGGACGAACGTTTGCAGGAGATTATGGCCAGCGCTTGATTTCATCCTGGTCTGAATTCTGCTTGTGCGGCATCGGCCATTCTGCCATCCTTCCCGCGAAGGCAAGGAAGTCGCGCCCATGCGAAGCAGATCGTCGATCATCGTCATTTTCGTCATCGCTCTGGGTTTGCTTTTTCCGGATGGAGCTGCGGCGGAATTCACGTTCGCACTCACAGGGTTCGAGGACGAACTCGTCGTCGACGACCTTCCCAGCCCGACCGCCCTCGCGTGGCTGCCGCCCAACGAGAATGAGGATCTCCTCATCACGACGCGGGGCGGGGGCATTTTTCGGTTTGACGATCCGGGGCCGGCCCAACAACTGCTCAACCTGAACAACACGATCTGTTCGGGCGGAGAGACCGGGCTGCTGGGCATCGGGGTTCATCCCGATTTCGAAGGCGGCCAACGATTCATCTACGTCTACTACACCGACCGAAAGGGGAACGGCGACTGCAACGAAGCGAACAACCGCGCCAACCGACTCTCTCGATTCACCATGAATGACCAAGATCAGTTGGTCAACGAGCAGGTGCTGATCGACAATATCTCGGCGCGAGGCGGCAACCACAACGGGGGCGACATCCAGTTCGGCGCCGACGGCAACCTCTACATCTCGGTCGGCGATGCTGGCCGGGACTTGCGAACCGGCGAGACGCAGGACGACAACCGGAACGCCCGCCGGCTCGATCTGCTGAACGGGAAGATCCTGCGCATCACCCCCGAGGGCGGCATCCCGAACGACAATCCGTTCCTGGGGCCGGGGACGTCGCGCTGCAGGGTAGCCGGAGGCATCGAGCTCCAGGGCGGGGGCGTGTCGGTCGAAAAGAAGAGCAAGCGGCAGAAGCGCAAGGCGCGCAAGCGGAAGCGGCAAAACCGAAGGGATCGTCGTCAGCCCACGATCTGCCAGGAGATTTTCGCCACTGGGCTGCGCAATCCCTACCGCATCGCGTTGGATCCGAACGGTACGCCGGGCGCGCAGCGGTTCTTCATAAACGACGTCGGGGGCAACGGGTTCGAGGAGGTCAACGAAGGGGAAGCCGGCGGCGACTACGGGTGGAACATCCGGGAGGGCCTCTGTCCCATCGACAACATCTCCAACAACTGCTCCGGCTCGAGCCAGTTCGTCGACCCGATCTTCGCGTATCGCACAGGCGGGTCGTTGGGTACGCTCGCAAATTGCCGCACGATCACGGGAGGGGCGTTTCCACCGGGAGGCCCCTGGCCCGGGGATTACCTCTTCGCCGATTTCGGCTGCGATGGCTTGTTCGCACTGACCGGTAGCGGTTCGGGCGCCGACGTGGAGCTGTTCGCGTCGGGTGAGGGCGCGTCCCACCTCGCGTTCGGTCCCGATGGGGCGCTGTACTACACGACGTTCAGCGGGGGTGGTCAGGTACGCAGGGTCGTTGCCGAGTAACGAAGCAGCAGGCCAGCCACGCAAACGAAGACCGAAGGGAAGCTCCTACGGGGTGCGCCGGGGGGCGCCCTGACGACTCCCGCTTGCGGTAGCATGGGGCGATGCCCGCCGCTGCTTGGAGCTCGCTCGTCCGCTCGAGCGTGACAGGGATGCTGCAATGAGTTTGCGCCGAGACCGACGGGCGCCGGTCGTCTTTGTTCTCGTCATGGTGCTTGCCGGTCTTCCAGGGCTGAGCCTCAGCGGCCGCGCCTTCCAGGCCGGGGAGATCTTTTCGCCGGCCAGCGGGCACGCGCAGGTGATCGCGCAGGGGGTTG
>CALMZR010000134.1 GCA_937870845.1 uncultured Chloroflexota bacterium | reverse complement strand
GCCGAGCACGGCGTCAACCCATTCGCGCTCGCCGAGGCCGACACCGAGAGATTCGGCAGGTTGCGCCAGACTGTTGCCGCCAACGAGCCCCTCTCCCATCGCAATGGGAGAGGGGTTGGGGTGAGGGCCGTCGCCAAGCGGCCGGTAGTCCAAATACGGCGCCGGCCCGGCATCGCGCACCGTTCCTTCAGCATCGATCTCCACAAACTGAAGCCGTTTGGAAATCACTCGTCTGCTGCCGTCGCGGTTGAGCCGGCCGTCCTGCACCTCGTGCTCCAGGCAAACCAGCACGCGCGGCTCGGTCGCGTTAGGGTCGGGATCGACCAGGGTCGCGCCGCGCTTGAACAGCCCCCGGTGGCGCTCCAGGGTAAGATCAAGCACCGCGTCGAGCAGCGGATGGCCGGGGCAGATGAACGCCGCCAACGGCTCCCCCGGGATGCTGATGCGCTCTTTTTCGAACGTCACGCGCTCGTAGCGCTGCAGGACCGGTTCGGCCGTGCCGATCTGGCGGTCCCGGGCTCGGATCACGGCCGGAACGTGCGTGATCTCGAAGCGGCCTGGTTCGCGCTCGCGCATGCGGCCACCCAGCGCCTCGAACGCGCGCCGGAAAAAGGCCTCGATGAAGTGCGGTTGCAGCCGCCGCGCTTCGGCGCGTTCCATGTCGTCGCGGATTTGGCCGATGCGGCGCGTGTCGAGCTTGTCGTCGACGAGCGAGTAGTCATCGAGCAGGGCGCGCAAACGGTCGCGGTCGAGCGCGGCGTCGATCGCTTCAAAGAGACGGGCGCGAATCTCGGGTTGCTCGCCGTAGCGAACCGCCTTCCAGAGCAGATCGCGCAGGGGATCGCCGGTGAAGACCTGGCCCAGCACGTCGAAGACCTGGCCACCCAGCGCCTCCCGCTCGACCTCCAGCTTCTCCAGCAATCGCTTGTAAACCTCGCCCTCGCGCGTCTCCTCGGCCACCAGGTTCCAGAGGTGGCAGACCTCGGTTTGCCCGATGCGGTGGATGCGCCCGAACCGCTGTTCGATGCGGTTGGGGTTCCAGGGCAGGTCATAGTTGACCATCAGGTGCGCGCGTTGCAGATTGACGCCTTCTCCGGCGGCGTCGGTGGCGAGCAGGATGTGGACGTCCTTGTCCTGGGTGAACAGCTCCTGCGCCTTGCGCCGCTCCTCCCGCGCCAGCCCCCCGTGGATGACGACGATGCCGCCCTCGCGGCCGAGGAGGTTGGCGATCCGCTCCCGCAAGTAGCGCAGCGTGTCGAGGTGCTCGGTGAAGATGATCAGCTTGCGCCGGCGCCCTGCGGCGTCGAACATGCTGGCGTCGTCTTGAAGGAGCCGCGAGAGCTCCTCCCATTTGCGATCGGTGCCGCGTTGGCGCACGTCGAATGCCAGCGTCTCGAGGTCGCGCAGCACGGCGATCTCCGCGCGCAGTTCGTTGATCGTCC
The DNA here is from genome assembly GCA_937870845.1 of uncultured Chloroflexota bacterium. Lineage (GTDB taxonomy): Bacteria > Chloroflexota > Chloroflexia > Thermomicrobiales > UBA6265 > JACCXM01. The sequence continues at coordinate 9,818 of CALMZR010000134.1, read as the reverse complement.
GCGCCGCGGAGGCCTGGTCCACGACCCGGTCTTCGATCACTTCCCGCTCGGCCGCCGGGGCATCGTCGTCAAACTCGGCGACATCGTCGGCCGAGAGGGTGGGCAGATCGCTGACGGGTGTGAGGCGGACGTCGGTCCCCCGCTTGACGACCATCTCCTCGGCGAGCCGATTCTCCAGCCGCTTGCGGCGGCGTTCGAGGGAGCGGTAGATCGCTTCCGGCGAGGAGGCCAGACGGCGCTGCAACGTGGTCAGGGCGAACCCGACGACGACGCTGCTGCGGCCCTCGCCCTCCGCGGCCAACCGGTCCGCCCGGTTCATCTCTTCGCGGACGTAGTCGGTGACCCCCGCGTAGAGCTTGGCTTCTGGATCGGAGAGGCGATAGGTGACCGTGCTGGCGATGCGCTCCGGGAAGAGCGGCGTGCCGTCGAACGTGAGCAGCTTTTCCTTGATCATGCGCCGCATCAGATCCGAGGCGTCGGACTGGTGGGCCCGCTCCCGGAACTTGCCCTCGAAGCGGTCGGCGTCGATGAGTCTCAGGAAGAGCTGGAAATCGGCTTCCTTGCCGTTATGCGGGGTGGCGGTCATGAGGAGGAAGTGGCGTGTCAGTCCACTCAGGAGACGGCCCAGCTTGTAGCGGCGCGTCTCCTTCACCTCGTCGGCGAAGAAGGAGGCGCTCATCTTGTGCGCCTCGTCGCAGACCACCAGATCCCAATCGGTCTGCTCCAGCTTGGCTTGAACGTCGTCGTTGCGGCTGAGGTGATCGAGCCGGGCGATGACGAGATTCTTCTCCAGGAACGGGTTGCCGGAGCGTGACTCTTCGATGGTCGCGCGTGTGACGATCTCGAAAGGGAGCCCGAACCGGCGGGAGAGTTCGTCCTGCCACTGCTCGGAAAGGCTGCCGGGGCAGACGATCAGGCAGCGCCGCAGGTCCCCGCGCACCTGCAGCTCTTTCATGAAGAGGCCGGCCATGATGGTCTTGCCGGCGCCGGGGTCGTCGGCCAGCAGGAACCGCAGCGGCTGGCGCGGCAGCATTTCCTCGTAGACGGCGGTGATCTGGTGCGGCAGTGGGTCGATCAGCGACGTATGCACGGCCAGCAGCGGATCGAACAGGTAGGCGAGGCGGATGCGCTGCGCCTCGGCCACGAGCCGGAAGTCGTCGCCATCGCCGTCGAACGACCAGGGGCGCCCGCTCTCGACGATTTCGAGCCTCGGCTCGTCGTCGCGGTAGAGCAGCTCGCTCCCGAGCCGCCCCCCCGCATCCTTGTAGGTCAGCTCGATGGTGTTGTCGCCGAACCACCGGACGTCGACCACGGAAATGTCGCCGTGGCCAACCCCGCGGACCAGGGCGTCGCGCTCAAGCTCTTCGAGACGGGCCACCCCGGCGTAACCCCCAGTCGATTCACGTGGTGCATCGCGTGCTGCATTGGCCGTTTACGGACGACTCATGCTATCCGCAACCGCGGCAACCGTGCAATCCCCGCCTTGCGGCGCCCATGATTCCGCGTTCCCGGATCTTCGGTATCTTTGGCATCTTCCGACGACCGCGCCAATCCGCCGGCCGGCATGTGCAGCGTCACGGGATCGCGGTGTGCGCCGATTCTGGGTCGGGCGCCAGGCGAACCGCGATCCCTGGCAGGCGACGGTACGTCCGCTCTTCCAGTCCGCCCTGCCAGTGCTGAAAGAATTGGTCGAAGGGCCACCAGAGCGCCACCCAGGCGCCGACGCCGAGGCCGTCGAGCAGCACGTCCATCACGTCGCCTTCCAGGCCGAGCAGCGATCCGTCCCGGGCATACTGAAGCGAGAGCAGGGTTGCCGCGGCGAAGAAGAGGATCGCGCTCCCGGCCACGGTGCGCGCCTGGCGAATGCCGACCTCGCGCTGCTGGTCGTTGGCGGCCGTCCATGCCTGGGCGTAGCGGACGATGGCTTCGCGTGTGCGCGTCTCCAAATCCGGGGCGGCCGCAAGGGCGTCTGCCGGCAGGAGGACGATCAGCTCGACCGACGACGCGTCTGGGCAGCGCTGCATCTCTCCGACGACGTAGTCGATCCCTGGGCCAAAGCTGGCAGGGCCGAAGGCGGGATCGAACGGTGACAGGCCGGGAGCGGCGAAGAGCTCGGCGATCGACGTCAGGCGGAGAGTGATCGTCAGCGGGCGGCGGTCGCCGCGGCGCCTGAGCGGATTGCGCATGGGCGTGGCCGCGACGCCGCTCAGCTCCCCATCGCCGCGACGATCGCCTCGGTCATCCCCGTGGTGCCCGCCGCCTTGCGCGGGTCGCGGTCGGGGCGCAGATCGTAGGTGACGTCTCTGCCGGCGGCGATGACCTCGGCCACGGCGCCTTCGACGCGCTCGGCCGCCTCGCGCTCGCCCAGGTGGCGCAGCATCAGCGCGCCGGAGAGGATCATGGCCGTGGGGTTGGCTTCGTTCTTGCCGGCGTGGCTGGGGGCGCTGCCGTGGATCGCCTCGAAGACCGCGCCGTCGGGACCGATGTTGCCGCTGGGGGCCACGCCGAGGCCGCCGACCATCCCCGCCACCAGATCGCTCAGAATGTCGCCATAGAGGTTCGGCATCACCAGCACGTCGTAGTCCTGCGGTTTTTGCATCAGCTGCATGCACATGTTGTCGACGATGCGGTCGTTGAAGGCGATGTCGGGGTAGCGCTCGGCGACGGCCTGCGCCTCGCGCAGGAAGAGCCCGTCGGCAAACTTCATGATGTTCGCCTTGTGGACCGCGGTCACCTGTCGCCGCCCGTTGGCGCGGGCGTACGCGAAGGCGTACTCGACGATGCGCCGCGAGTTCTCCGGGGTGATGACCTTGATGGAGATGGCGGCGGAGGGGCCGATCTTCGTGGCCGAGCGCTCGTTGATGGCGTCGATGACCTCGGCCGCTTCGGTCGTGCCGGCGTCGAACTCGATGCCGGTGTACATCCCTTCGAGATTCTCGCGGATGACGACCAGGTCGATGTCGTGGAAGACGCTCTGCACGCCCGCGAGCGACTTGCCGGGTCGCAGGTTGGCATACAGCCCCAGCGCCTGCCGCAACCCGACGTTGACGCTGCGGAAGCCGCTGCCGATGGGGGTGGTCATCGGCCCCTTGAGCCCGACCTTGTTGCGCTTCAGCGAGGCGAGCGTCTCCCCCGGCAGCACATCCCCCTGGCTCTCCAGCGCGGTGAGGCCCGCCTCGCGCACGTCCCACGCGATGCCGAGCCCGGTGGCGTCGAGCACCCGCCGCGCCGCGTCCGAGACCTCGGGGCCGATCCCGTCGCCGGGGATGAGCGTCACCTGGTAGGCCATGTCGTCGTTCCTTCCCTTCCCTCAAGAACAGCAAGACTTGGGCATTTTCGCATCGTTGTGCGGAAAGCGAATCAGAGGTCGAACAACGCATCCAGGTCGATTGCAACGCCTGGCAACCCAACCGGTCGGATGAGACCCGCGCGAAGTTCGGTTTCAAGGTATGACCCGTCGAGTTCCCGGACCCAGCGGATCAGCCACCGCTCGTATGGATGAAGGAACCAGATTTCGTGGTCGCCACGCTCCTTGAAGATGGCGAGATTTGCCTGGACGTAGGCGTCGCCGGCGATCGCGGACCACATCTGGGCGACAAGAGGAACCGGTTGCTCGTAGACCTCCAGCACATCGTCCCCGCGGAGGCGAGGGGTGACATACCTCACGGGGAAAACGAACACATCGGGAACGACGTATGTCGCGGGAGGGCGCCGAAGCCGACCCGCGTTCGTTCGCCCTTGATAGACCGCCCAGTCGAGTTGTGAAAGCAATCCGAAGACGAGTTCCGCGCATAACGAGTTCGCCGCTGCCGTGCCTCCGGGCTTCTCGCGCAACACTCCATCCCACAGCTCCCATTTCCGATCCGTATCCGAGAGGGCCAGCCGCTCGTACGCCTCGTTGCTGATGCGCGTTTGGGTTTCGATGGCCACGGTATGCTCCTCGCCAGGCGCCGGCATGTGTCGCGGTCAGCGCAAGTCTACGCCCCTCGTAGCCCCGCGGCGCGGGCTTGCGCCCTGACCGAACGTGCGCCCAGAATCGGGGACGGGCGGTCTGCACGCGGCCGAGCGTTGGGGAACAGGATGACGAACGAAACGGCGTCTGATATTCGTCCGGGACCGGTCGTTTTGGTGATCCTCGACGGCTGGGGCATCGGACGGGACGAGCCGGGGAACGCGGTGCTGCACGCGCACACCCCGACGATGGACCGGCTCTGGGCCGACTATCCCCACGCGACGCTGCTCACCTCCGGCGAGGCGGTCGGCCTGCCGGCGGGGCAGATGGGCAACTCCGAGGTCGGGCACACCAACATCGGGGCCGGGTTCGTCGTTTATCAATGGCTGACGCGCCTCGACCGCGCCATCGCCGACGGCGAGTTTGCCACGAACGCCGCGCTCAATGGGGCCATCGACCGCGCGCTGGCAAGCGGCGGCGCGCTTCACCTGCTCGGTCTGGTCAGCGATGGGGGCGTCCATTCCCACATCCGGCACCTGGAGGCGCTGCTGCGTCTGGCGCGCGATCGAGGGCTGCCGCCGGAGCGGGTGGTGGTGCACGCCTTCACCGACGGCCGCGACACCTCGCCCCTCAGCGGCTTTGGACTCATCGAAGAGCTCGAAAAGTCGATGGAGGAGATCGGCGTCGGGCGCATCGGCACGGTCTCAGGGCGCTACTACGCGATGGATCGCGACCGGCGCTGGGAGCGGACGCGCAAGGCGTACGGCGCCATCGTCAACGGGGTTGGGGAGCGCGCCGCCGCGGCCGCGGCGGCAGTGAAACGCGCCTACGCCGACGGCATCACCGACGAGTTCATCCCGCCGACGGTCATCGATGATGGCGCGGGCGCGGCGACGATCCGGCCCGGCGACAGCGCCATCTTCTTCAACTTCCGCGCCGACCGCGGGCGGCAGCTTTCCGAGGCGCTGGTTGGCGAGGCGTTCGGGGGATGGGAGCGCGGGCCGCGCCTGCCGGATTTCCATCTCGTCACGATGTCGCGCTACGAGGAAGGGCTGGAGGCGGAGGTCGCCTTCGCCCCGATGGACGTCACCAATCCCCTGGCGCGGGTGCTGAGCGAGGCGGGGCTGGCCCAGCTCCACACCGCCGAGACGGAGAAGTACCCGCACGTCACCTTCTTCCTCAACGGCGGCCGGGAGGAGCCGTTTCCCGGAGAGAGCCGCGTGCTGATCCCCTCGCCGAAGGTGGCGACCTACGACCTGCAGCCCGAGATGAGCGCGGCGGAGGTCACCGACGCGGTGGTCGGGGCCATCGCGAGCGGAGTCTACGCTTTCATCATCGTCAACTACGCCAACGGCGATATGGTCGGCCACACGGGCGTCTTTGCGGCTGCGGTGCGCGCCATCGAGACGGTCGACGCCTGCCTGGCGCGGGTAGTGGACGCCACGTTGGCGGCGGGAGGCGTGGCGCTCGTCACCGCCGACCACGGCAACGCCGAGGAGATGATCGACCGCGAAACGGGCGCGCCGATGACGGCGCACACCACCAATCCCGTGCCGGTGCTGCTGGTCACGCCGGAGAGCTATCCGCTGCGCCATGCCGAGCTTCGCCAGGGGGCGCGGCTCAGCGCCGTCGCCCCGACCGTGCTCGCCCTGCTGGGGCTGATCGTCCCGGAGACGATGACGGAGCCGTCTCTCCTGGCGGCGTCGTAGGGAGACTATGTCTGCCCGAGGGCCGCGATCGCCTGGCGACGTTCGCGCGTGACAGTCTCGTGCGCCAACCGCGTCGGCTCCGGCATAAAGGCGCCGTCCCGGCAGCAGGCCAGGGCGATGGCGACGGCCGTCTCGATGCTCACCTTGTGCCCCGGCGAGACGAAGAGCGGCTTGTGCCGGGGCCGGGTGCGCACGGCGGCGCCGACGACCTCGGCGCGGTGAACGAGCGGCGTGTGCGCCCCGAAGACGCGCTCCGGCTCGGCGAACTCGCCGATCAACCGGCTCTTGGCGCAGCCGATGGTGGGGCGGCCGATGAGTACCCCGATGTGCGAAGCGAGCCCGAACCGCCGCGGGTGGGCGTGCCCCTGGCCGTCGAGAAGGACGACATCAGGCGCGGTCCTCAGTTTGCCCCAAGCGGCGAGGACGGCCGGCCCTTCGCGGAAGGAGAGGAGCCCCGGCACGTAGGGAAAGACGACCGGCTCCCAGGCGACCGCCGTCTCGATGACTTCCAAAGCTGGAAACGTCATGGCCACGACCGCGGCGCAAGCCATCGTTTGACGATCGGTTTTGACATAAGCACTGTCGATGCCGGCGACGATCTCGATGTCGTCGAGGGAGATCGCGTCGCGCAGATCGACGCGCCCGGCCAGGTCGCTCTGGATCGCGCGGGCTTCTGCCGGCGAGACGTCCCACGGGTGCGATTCAGCCATAGGCATTGGGCCTCCGTGCGGGTTCAATGCGAAGCTGCTCGCTTTCAACGGCATGCCCTTTGCAGCACCCGTGCCGAGGTCAGGCCGGGGGCGTCGGCGCTCAATAAGTCGCGGCATGTTGTATTCACTCCGACCCTGGCGTACGATGTCGCGCCGCACATCGGAGACAGCGGCGTTCGCGAACGGCAGCAGGAGGATCTGGGAGGATGACGGAACCCCTGCGCGCGAAACTTCTCGCGCTTTCCCTTTCGCTCGGCATCGCCGCTCTCGGCGCGCCCGCGCTCGCCCAGGAGGCAACGCCGATGGCGACCCCGATGGGCGGCCCCCCGATGGAGATGCCCCCGCCGCCCGAGTGGGCGGAGGTGGTCGCTACCGGATTGGCCAATCCGCGCGGCATGGCCTTCGGCGCGGACGGCGCGCTCTACATCGCCGAGGCCGGCGTCGGCGGCGAGGGACCTTGCGCCCCCGGTCCCGAAGGCAACGAGGAGTGCTTCGGGGAGAGCGGCGGGGTCACTCGCGTCGCCGACGGCAGCCAGGAGCGGATCCTCGACGGCCTCGCCTCCCGCGCCGCCGAGGGCGGCATGAACGCCACCGGCCCGAACGACGTCTCGGTGGCGGGTGACACCCTTTATGTGCTGATCGGCTACGGCGGCGACCCGGCCACGCGCGTCGAGCTGGGCGCGGGCGAGGACCAGTTCGGCCACCTGTTCCGGGCCGAGGGCGATGGCGTCGTCCCGGTGATCGACGTCGCGGGGTACGAGACCGAGAACAACCCGGATGCCATGGCCATCGACGCCAACCCGTTCGCCCTCGAAATGCAGGCGGACGGGACCGGCGCCATCGTCGACGCCGGGATGAACGCCCTGCTGTTCCTCGACGCCTCGGGCGCGCTCTCGACGCTGTCGGTCTTCCCGAACGTCGAGGCGACGGCGCCCGACGGCGCCGAGATCCCGGCGAACGCGGTGCCGACCGGTCTGGCCACCGCCCCGGACGGCTCGTACTACGTCGGCACGCTGACCGGCTTCCCCTTCCCGCCCGGCGGGGCGACCGTCTACGGCGTGGCCGGCGGCGGCAGCGAGCCGCTGGTCGCCTACGACGGCTTCACCAACATCATCGACGTGGCGCTGGCTCCGGACGGCAGCCTCTACGTGCTGGAGTTCATCCGCGACGGCATGCTCTCCGCCGATCCGGCCAACCCGGCCACGCTGGAAGGGCAGCTCACCCGCATCGCCCCGGACGGCTCGCGCGAGGTGGTCGCCAGCGAAGGCCTCATCGCCCCGACCGGGCTCGCCATCGCCGGCGACGGCACGCCATACGTGGCGGTCTTCGGCGTCGTTGGCGAGATGGGGCAGGTGTGGCGGATCGCTTCGGCAACGCAAGCGACGCCTGCCCCGTAGGGCAGCGGGCGGCCCCGGCAGTCTCTTGCCGGGGCCGCCCTGTGTTCGCCGCCGAGTCAGGCGGCCGTCAACCCAGGCACGTCTCCGGCCGCTGATTTCGTCATCAGCGCCGCGCCGATTTCGAACAGCCCGAACGCCACGTGCGGTGCGCTTACCTCATCGGCGAAGCCGAAGAGCCAGGGGGAGGCGGCCAGGAGCGCTCCGTTGGCGGCGTCGAGAGCGAGGTGGACGGGCATCGGCACCACCCGCACGACGGCAAGCTCGTAATCGGTCAGCACGCTGTAGGCGATGGTCCCGATGCCCAAGGCGACGGGCAACCACGTTCGGGCGTCTTTCTTCGTCGAGCCGAAGAGGATGGGAGCGCCGATGAGCACGCCCGCGGCGAGGTAATCGACGACGGCGTGGACGCGGGTCGGGACGAAACGCATGGGGGAACCTCCTTGGGATCGTTGGCGTCACGCCGGGTTTTCGCCATCGGCGGAGCGTGTGAAGCCGTTGAGCGGCGGAGCGGCGCCGGAAGGCCAGGCAGCCCTGGCGCAGTCCAAGCGCAGGTTTTGTTCCAGGGCGCTTTGCCGTGATACGGATTCCGGGTGCTTGCCGGGGTGGGGCCGCGCCGGCGAAGAGTGCGAAGAATGCGAAGAGTGCGAAGAGTGCGAAGGCTACGGGAGGTAGAGGGCGCAGCCTTCGGCCGCCGCGGGGGAGCCCGCGGCCTCGTTCACCCGGATTCCGGATGAGTCCACCGTCACGAATCGTGGCGCTTCGATGTCGAGGTTCTGTCCGGATACAATCTCGTTCAGTAGCGCAAGAAATGCGGCTCGAAAAGCGATCGGAATCGTGTATGCAGACCCAAGCTGCCGTCGCTGAACAAACGAGTCGGAACCGGTATCACTGGCCGGAACCTGTTCCGTCGCGTGAGATCGAATTGACTCTTCGCTTGGAGATTCCCGACGACGACAGAGCTGACGTTGGCATCTACTCGCGGTTCGCCGACCCACTACCGCCGGAATGGAACGATGCCCTCCATCAACGGCTCTGTCAAGGCGTTCATGGAGGTCTCGCCAGCGTAGAAGCGCCAATTCCAGACGGAGGAATCGGGGTCTACGTCACCCATCTCCGATTCCGTCCACCGCTGGGAACAAGAACGAGCGCTAGCGACGTTCAACGCTTGGGCGATGCGCTCGAGGCGCTGACTGCAGCAACCGTGGCTGCGCTGTGGAACGGGCTCATCAGTTTCGACGCGCCTCTAGCGCCGTGAGCGATAGCCCAACGGAATCCGGATTGATCAGACACAAGGCCGACGTCCGCGCCAACCGCGCCGCCGAGGTCGCGGCCCAGCACGAGGCCGCCGCCGCCAAGCAGGCCGAGCGCGGCAAGCGCGGCGCCCGGCAGCGCGTGCTCGACCTCCTCGACGACGGCTCCTTTCAGGAGCTCGATCCGTTCGTGCAACACCGCGCGGGTCAGTTCGGGATGGAGCGGTCGCGGCCGTACGGCGATGGCGTCGTCACCGGGTTCGGGGAGATCGACGGCCGCAAGGTCTTCGTCTTCTCGCAGGACTTCACCGTCTACGGCGGCTCGCTCGCCGAGGCGCTCGGTGTCGGATTCGACTTCGTCGAAGGCAACGCCGAGCTCACACCGGCCCGCCTGGTAGGCCACTTCGACCCCAGCCGAATACTGAGCGATGGCTATGTCGAGGACGTGTGGGTCGACGGCCCTCTATGTCACGCACTGCAGCATGGCGCGCTGCTCTACGTCGAAGAGCTCAACCGCGTGCCGGAAGAGACCCTCAATGTCCTCATCACTGTGATGAGCGAGGGTGAGCTGCACGTCCCCCGGCTCGGCCGGCTCGTGGCTGCGCCCGGCTTTCGCCTCGTGGCGGCGATGAATCCCTTCGACGCCGTCGGCACCGCCCGGATCTCAGGCGCTATCTACGACCGCGTCTGCCGCGTGGCGATGGGCTACCAGGACGCAGAGGACGAGGTCGAGATCGTTCTCCGCTCGGTGGGCCGAGAGCGCTCTGACGGATGGGTGGCGTGGGTGAGCAGGGTCGTCG
>CALMZR010000133.1 GCA_937870845.1 uncultured Chloroflexota bacterium | reverse complement strand
CGCTGCAGGACGGGAGCGGGATGCGAACGCCGGTCTCGCGGGCGCCGGCAAGCCACAGGGCGATCACGTCGTTGCCCACAGCGGCCGCTGCTCGCGCGTGGTTGCGTGAGATCCTCAGAATGCGCCTTTGCCGGATGAAAGCAGAAGTCTGGCTACGTCGGACAAGCGCCCTCCATAGGGCAGCATCCAATCAAGCGGCTGGCTAGCTCGAAACCCTAGCCACGCAGTATCAGTCCCGCTTGCTCCGGTGTGCTGTCCCATACGACCGATCATATACTGTCGAAGAATCGGTTTAGGAATGAGCCACGCGTGCGCGTCGAAGGGGGAAACGCCGAGACAGAACAAGGAGTCGTAGTCCTGATCTCGAATCTGTTGAAATTTATAGCCACCGCTCTTCCAGAGCGTAGAGAACTTGATCTCGATACGATGACCATTGATGATCCGATCTGCCTGAGAGCTAGAGGATCGCACGACATCGAATCCTTTTGCGGCGCACCAACCTGCTACAAGCGATTCGCCGATTGCTCCCTTTGTGCGCGAGGGTACAGTAAGAATCCACTGGAATGGGCTGCCAACCCACGGGTCATCAACAGCGCGAGCGTAATCCGGCGCAAGAGTCGTTGCTAATCCGGCAAGGAGCTGCACTTCCGGGTCAACGATTTGCTCCATCAAGGCATTGCCCTTCATTGGGAATCCCAGAAAAGTAGGAGACACGGCCGGTAAGCCGCCCGTGTCCGAGTCGTTTCCGCATCACCGCGACCGCCTCCGGGTTATTATCAATCAACACAAAGTTCCGATCCAACTGCAATGCAACGGAACCTAATGTACCGCTGCCGGCAAAGAAATCGAGCAGCCAATCGCCCGGATTGCTACTAGCTTGCACTATTCTTCGGAGTACGCCCTCAGGTTTCTGTGTCGCGTACCCCGTCTTCTCTCTTCCAGTCGGCGAAACGATAGTGTGCCACCAAACATCCGTTGGAAGCTTTCCCCTTGCAGCCTTTTCAGGCGTAACGAGGCCGGGGGCCATATACGGTTCCCGGTCGACTTGCTCGCTGTTGAAGCAATAAGCTTCGGGATTCTTTACATAGACTAAGATATTATCGTGCTTCGGCGGCCACTTGTTAGTAGATCGAGCCCCATAGTCATAAGCCCAGATTATCTCGTTCAGAAAGCGGTCTCGACCGAATAATGCATCGAGGAAGACCTTGGCATAGTGGACCTCCCTATAATCGAGGTGCAAGTAAAAAGTTCCATCCTCTGTGAGCAGCCGGTAAGCATGAACTAGCAGCGGTTCCAGGAATTCCCAATAGTCCACGAACGTGTCGTTGAACGACGTCACCTTCCCTTTCAGCGTTTCGTATTTCTGCCCTTTGAAGCCGATTCGGTCTCCCTCAGGGGAGCGAACTGTTCTGATCAACTGGCGCTTTTGGGTGCGTCCAGTGTTGAACGGCGGATCAATATAAATAACCTTGAAGGAAGAACTCGGCAAACAGGGAAGAATGGTTCGATTGTCAGCCTCGACTACCAGATTCGGACCACTAGGGGTCCAAAACTCGTCAGACATCGTTATACCCCGGCGTTCGAGCCTAGTGAGGTCTGCCAGCGACCCCGGTCCTTTCGGATGTCTCAGATTAGCACCAACTCGCTGACTGTGACATGGGGTGAATTTTCGAACAGTGCCGCACCCCAGGCTCGCCAACTACCACGACTTGGGCCCCGCGCCGTCAGCCGCGCTGCTAAACTTCATGCCCTGTTAGTCCACGGCCGCCGACGATCGTGGACACTGCGGGCTGTGATTGCCCGGGACCGCATGGAGAACCGCATGCTGAGCCGGGCATCGCTGTCGGCGCGCGAGGTCGAGGGGGCGGTCGAGGCTCCCCGGCAGGCGGCGCGCCGGCGCGCGTTCTGGCGCTCCGAGTGGTTCCTCTTCATCCTCTTCGTCGCCCCCAATCTGCTCCTCTTCGGCGTCTTCAGCTACTGGCCGATGATCGCCAACGTCCAGCTCAGCACGGTGCGGTGGGACATGATCTCGCCGGTGCGCACCTTCGTCGGCTCGGCCAACTTCGTCTATCTGTTCAACGACGTCGTCTTTCGCATGGTGCTGCGCAACTCGCTGGTCTTCACCGCGGGGGCCGTGGGAGGATCGTTGCTGCTGGGGCTGGCCACGGCGCTGCTCCTGAACCAGAAGCTGCGCTGGCGCAACGGGGCGCGGGCGGTGCTCTTCGCGCCGACGCTGCTCAGCGGCGCGGCCATCGGCATCGTCTGGGTCTACATCTTCGATCCCCGCTTCGGGCTGCTGGCGCGCATCATCGGCGCCGTCGGCATCAACTCGCCCAACTGGCTGACCGACCCGGCCTGGGCCATGCCGGCGGTGATCATCGTCTACGTCTGGAAGAACGTCGGGTTCAGCACCGTCATCTACCTGGCGGGGTTGCAGGCCATCCCCAAGGACCTCTACGAGGCGGCGCGGGTGGACGGGGCGGGGGTGCTGTGGCGCTTCCGCTCGGTGACGCTGCCGATGCTGTCGCCGATCACCTTCTTTCTGGTCATCACCGCGCTGCTCAACTCGTTCCAGGCCTTCGACATCATCAAGGTGATGACGGAGGGGGGGCCGGTCGACGCCACCAACACCCTCATCTACTACGTCTACGAGCAGGGGTTCGTGGCCTACAACGCCGGGCGGGCGGCGGCGGCGGCGCTGGTGCTCTTCGTCATCATGTTCGGCATCACGCTGGTGCAACTGCGCTACGCCGAGGAGCGGGTCCACTATGCCTGAGCGGCTGCGCTGGCCGAGCGTCGGCGAGGTCGTCAGCTACGCGCTGATGGCCCTGGCGGTGGTCATCATCGGGTTGCCGCTGCTGTGGATGCTGCTCGGCTCGCTGAAAACGAACCAGGAGATCTACACGCTGCCGCCGCCGTGGCTGCCGCAGACGTGGCGCTGGGAGAACTTCGTCGACGCCTGGAACGCCGCCCCGTTCGGCCGCTTCTACTTCAACAGCATCGTCACCACGCTCGCCGGCACGGGCCTGGAGCTGGTGAACGCCACCATGACCGCCTACGCCTTCGCCTTCCTGCGCTTCCCCAAGAAAGAGTGGGTCTTCGTGCTGCTGCTGGCGGCGCTGATGATCCCCAACCAGGTGACGATCCTCCCCAACTACCTCACCCTCTCCGACGTCTTCGGCCAGAGCTGGATCAACACCTACCAGGGCATCGTCCTCCCCGGCGCCGCGACCGCCTTCGGCGCCTTCCTCCTGCGCCAGGCGTTCCTGGGGCTGCCGCGGGAGGTGCTGGACGCGGCCAAGGTCGACGGCTGCGGCCACCTGCGCCTGCTCTGGGACATCGTCATCCCTTTGGCGCGGCCGGTGCTGGTCACCTTCGGTCTGATCTCGCTGGTGGCGAAGTGGAACGACTACCTGTGGCCGCTGATCGTCACCAACACCCAGGAGATGCGCACCCTCACCGTCGGCCTCACCTACCTCTTCGACCAGGAGGGCAACACCAACTGGGGCCCGGTCATGGCCGCCTCCCTCTTCGTCATCGTCCCGCTGCTCGTCATCTTCGCCTGGGCCCAGCGCCACATCATCGAGGGCATCGCGGCGGGCGCGACGAAGGGGTAACGGGTGTCGGGTGTCGGGTGTCGGGTGTCGGGTGTCGGACAAAGGTAAAGTCTGTGCGTGAGAACATCGAAGTGGCTGCAATTCTTATGGCCAGAGAATTCGCAGATCGCATAACCATCGATCCGGCAGTGATGGTCGGCAAGCCCGTCATCAAAGGCACGCGCATGCCGGTGGAGTTGGTCCTGGCCAAGCTCGCCGCCAATCCTGATCTGGATGAGTTCTTCCTCGACTATCCGGAGTTGTCGGTCGAGGACATCAAGGCGGTGCTGGCCTACGCCAGCACGCTGGTCCCCAATCCCCAGACAGCAGCGGCCGCCCGCTAGCCCGGGGCGTGAGGTTCTTGCCGGACGAAAGCGCCGAGGAGACATAGCAAATCGCGCCGGCGGTGGGGAGATGCGGCCCACGCATTGCACCCGCGGCTGACCGAGGCTACCTTCCCCGCGCGGCCCCGTTGCGGCCCGCGCCGATCACGGGGATGGCGCGGACCTCGCTGCCCGTCGTGTTCGTTTCCCCGCCGGCCCCGCCCCGTCCACCGCTGGGAGTCCCGCGCATGCCGTCGTTGAACGAAGCCGCCCTCGGCGGGCTCGCCGCCACCGTCCAGACGCCCGGGTACGACCGCGCGGCCGTTTCGGCCGGGATCGTGCATTTCGGCGTCGGCGCCTTCCATCGCGCCCACCAGGCGGTGTTCATCGACGACCTCCTGGCGCGCGGCTTCTCCGACTGGGCCATCCGCGGCGTCGGCGTCCTCGAGGGCGACCGGGCCGTGCGCGACGCCCTCCGCGCGCAGGACACCCTCTACACGCTCATCACCAGCTCCCCCGACGGCACATCCGCCGCGCGGGTGATCGGCTCGATCCATGAATACCTCTACGCGCCGGACGACCCCGACGCGGTCCAGGACCGCCTCGCCGACCCGGCCACGCGCATCGTGTCGCTGACGATCACGGAGGGGGGTTACGGCGTCGACGACGCCACCGGCGCCTTCGACCCGCGCGACCCCCTCACGCTGCGCGACCGGGAGCCCGGCGCCCGCTCCCCGGCCAGCGTCCTGGGCTACATCACCGCCGGCCTGGCGCGGCGCCGGGAGGCGGGCATCCCCGCGTTCGCGGTGATGTCCTGCGACAACATCCAGGGCAACGGGCACGTCGCGCGCACCGCCGTCCTCGGCTTCGCCGAGCGCAAGGACCCTGACCTCGCCGCGTGGATCGCCGAGAACGCGGCGTTCCCCAACTCGATGGTCGACCGCATCACGCCCGTGACCACGGCCGAGACGCGCGCGAGCGTGCTGGCCGAGTACGGCATCGAGGATCGGTGGCCGGTTCACGCCGAATCGTTCGCGCAATGGGTCCTGGAAGACACCTTCCCCAGCGGCCGGCCGCCATTGCAACTCGTCGGCGTCCAGATGGTCGACGACGTCGAGCCGTACGAGCTGATGAAGCTGCGGCTCCTGAACGCCTCGCACCAGGCCATGGCCTACCTCGGCATCCTGGCCGGCGAACAGTGGGTCCACGACGTGGGCCGGGATCCCCTCTTCGCCGGGTTCCTCCTCGACTACATGCGCCTTGAGGCGATCCCGACGCTGCGGCCCGTGCCGGGCATCGATTTAGGCGCCTACTGCCGCGAGCTGATCGACCGCTTCGGCAACGAGGCCATCCGCGACACCCTTGCCCGCCTGGCGTTCGACGCATCGGAGCGCATCCCCAAGTTCCTCCTGCCGGTGCTGCGCCAGCAACTGGAGACCGGTGGCGAGATCCGGCGCTGCGCCCTCGTGTTGGCCGCCTGGAGCCGCTTTCTGGAAGGGCGCACGGAAAACGGCGAGCCGACCCCCATCGCCGACCAGCGTGCGCCGGAGCTGATCGAGGCCGCGCGCGCGGAGCAGGCCGAACCAGGCGCCTTCCTCGACTACCTGCCCGTCTTCGGGGATCTCGGGGCCAACGCGCGCCTGCGCGCCGCGTTCATCGCCAGCCGCGCATCGCTCGTCGCCCGCGGGGCGCGGGCCACGATCTCGTCCGTCGCCGAACTGTGAGGCACGGACTAACCTTTCCCGTGGACCAAACCAGGGGGCAGGTCAGCCAGACGGACTCTCATAATGCTTGGACCAAACAACGGGGGCAGGTCAGAGGGGATAACCCTTAGCCGAAGTTGCCCCCTCCGCGATTTGTGGAGGACCGCATACAGGTTCCAACCCATCGTCTGAGCTAAGGACGGGCCAGCATATCCATG
>CALMZR010000132.1 GCA_937870845.1 uncultured Chloroflexota bacterium | reverse complement strand
GTCGACGCCGCGGCTCCCGCCGGCACGACGAGACCACCCGCCAGCGCCGCGCCGGCGCCCGCCTGAAGCAACCGGCGGCGGCTGATGCCGTCCCCGCGCGAAAAGCCGGAAACCTCGGGGATTCGTGGATGCGCCATAGCGGGGTGCTCCTTTCAGACGCCGAATGCAACCTTCACGCGAATCTCACGGCAGTGTATCGAATCATGCCGCCGTCCGGGGCATGATTGCATCGACTCTGTGCCATTGGTCCAAGAGATGGCGCTCGCAAGACGCGTGCCGCAAACTCAGGGCGCAGAAGGAGGACGGGCGCGGATTCGGCGCCGGCGATCCGCGGGTAGGCTGGCGGGTCGCCGGGGCGCATCCGATCGGCTTTGACCCCCGCTAAACGAACCGGGGCAGCACCTCGCGCGCCAGGCGCTGCAACGACGTATGGTCGTACGCCACGCGCGGCAGGTAGACGATGACGTACTCGATCCCCGCCTCCAGCAACCGCTCGATGCGCTCGGCGGCATCGTCCACGCCGCCGACCAGGAACTGGTCGCGGAACCGCTCGAAGCTCCACCCTTGCCGGTTCGCCTCGATCGCGGCGTCGCGGTCGGCGCCCTCCTCCAGCAGCAGCAGGTCGAGGCTGGTCGATTTGACGATCTCGTCGTAGTCGCGCCCGACGCTCTCGCAGTGCCCGCGCAGCACCTCCAGCTTGTGCCGGCACGTCTCCGGGTTGCCGGCCCCGACGTTGCAGGCATCGCCGTACTGCGCCACCAGCTTCAGCGTGACCTGCTCCCCGCCGCCGCCGATCCACAATGGCGGCCGGCCCCGCGCCCCCTTCGGCTCGTTGATCGCCCCGTCGATCTGGTAGCGCTGACCCGCGAACGTGGCGTAGTCGTCGCGCCACATGGCGTGGATCACCTGGCACGCCTCGCGCAGCATGCGCAGCCGCTCCGGCGCGTCCGGGAAGCCGTAGCCGTAGGCGAGCCACTCGTGCTCGTACCAGCCGGCCCCGATGCCGGCGTAGAGCCGTCCGTTGCTGGCCACATCCACCGTGGAGGCGATCTTGGCGTAGAGGGCGGGGTTGCGGTAGCCGTTGCAGCCGACCATCTGCCCGACGCGCACCCGCTGCGTGTCCCTGGCCAGCGTCGCGCTGATCGTCCAGCACTCGAACGTCGTCTCCAGCGTCGGCTCCGGGATGGTGTGGAAGTGGTCGTAGACCCAGACCGAATCGATCGTCGGCTCGGCGTCGGCGGCCTTTGCTGCCGCCGTCATCGCCTCGTACTTCTCGACCGGGTCGGCGATCTCGACCAGGTCCATCTTCCACCCCTGGGGGACAAAGACTCCGAATTTCGGCGAGCGGGCCATGCGTTCCTCCCGATGGTCGGTTCTCGATCGGTTGTACGGGGTATGGTATCCCGGCGTTTGCCTGGCGATGGCGGGCACGATCCCTGCGCACGAGCATCGAACCTGCCTCGCGGAGAAATGAGAGCGGGTTGGCCGCAAGGAGGACGCCGATGATCCCATTAGCACCATTCGGCCGCACCGGCCACGACAGCACCCGCGCCATCTTCGGCGCGGCGGCCTTCAGCGACGTGACCCAGGACGACGCCGATGGCGCCATGGAGCTGCTGCTCCAATCCGGCGTCAACCACATCGACACCGCCGCCAGCTACGGCGATTCCGAGCTGCGCCTCGGCCCCTGGATGGAGCGGCATCGGGACGACTTCTTCCTCGCCACCAAAACCGGCGAGCGCACCTTCCAGCCGGCGTACGACCAGATCCGCCGCTCCCTGGAGCGGCTGCGCGTCGACCACGTCGACCTCATCCAGCTCCACAACCTCGTCGAGCCCGACGAGTGGGAGACGGCGCTGGGGCCGGGCGGGGCGCTGGAGGCCGCCGTCCGCGCCCGCGAGGAAGGGCTCGTGCGCTTCATCGGCGTCACCGGCCACGGCCTGACGGTGGCCGCCATGCACGCCCGCGCCCTGGAGCGGTTCGCCTTCGACTCCGTCCTGCTCCAGTACAACTACCCGATGATGCACAACCCCGCCTACGCCGCCGACTTCGAGGCGTTGGTTGCCGTTTGCCGGGAGCGGGGCGTCGCGGTGCAGACGATCAAGTCGATCACCCGCGCCCCATGGGGCGACCGCCCCCACACCGCCGCCACCTGGTACGAGCCGCTGCGCGACCCGGTCGCCATCGACCGCGCCGTGTGGTGGGTCCTCGGCCGCCCCGGCGTCTTCCTCAACACCGTCGGCGACATCGAGGTGCTGCCGCTGGTGCTGGATGCGGCCTCCCGCTTCCGCGAGCGCCCGTCCGACGCGGAGATGAAGGAGATCGCCGCGCGGCAGGCGATGGAGCCGCTGTTCGCCTGAGCGACGGCGAGGCGGACCGCGCTCGCTCGATTACGACTCCGCCGTGAAACCGGCATACCGCGTTGCCTCGTCCCAATTGATATTGAGCCCCCGCGCCACGTGCGGCAGCAGCTCCGTCAGCTCCATGGCGTACCACGCCCCGCTCCCGCCCCGCGCCTGCTCGAAATCGTGCGCACAAGCCTTGTGCGTGAAGAAGACGAACTTCCGCGTCAGCCCCGGCTCCACCGGGGCCTGCCACTGGTAGTTGCCGTCGCGCGCGTCGGCGATCGGCTCGCCGCAGCCGTCGCAGATCACCACGGGCCGCACGCTTTCGGGGGACATCTCGATCTTCAGGGGCATACGGAATCTCCGGTGCGAACATGCGTTCGTATCGAGGAGTATAGACCACGCAACGGCGAGGCGGTCAAGCGGCTCGGCATCCCGGCGCGTATGATGGGATCGCGGCCCGTTCAGGCGACGGCCGCGACGGTTTGAGACGTGGCATCGAAAAGAGGGGAGCCGTGCCCGAGAGCTTGCCCGTCGGAACGTCGGAAGTCGTCTATCCGCGGGCCGTCGTTCCCCGCAACGACCCCCTGCTCGGAAAAATCGTCCGCGTCGCGGATCGGCCTGGCTACACCCTCGAAGAGGTGACCGGCAACCCGCACGACCAGGGCACGGACTGGGCGCTGCTCGGCCCACTGATCAACGGGGCGACGGAGTTCTCCGTCGGCGTCTTCACCATGACGCCGAACCAGGTCCACCCCCCGCACTACCACCCGGTCGGCCCCGAGTTCTACTACATCGTCTCCGGCTCCTGCCTGCTCCGCGTCGACGACGAGGAGGTCGAGGCCGGCCCCGAGACTGCCGTCTACCTCCCGGAGGGAACCGTCCACGCCGTGCGCACCCGCGACGGCGAGACCGTCACCATCGTCTACGGGTTCGATCGACGCCCCGGCGCCGAGATCTCGACGGTCTGGCTGGAGTAGAACGGAATCCGGGTGAACACCCCCGCGAGTCCGCCGACCAGGTGGAAAAGCCCCCCTCTCCCATCGCAATGGGGCCAGGGGAAGAGAGGGGGGGTGGGGGGGGTGAGGGCAGACCGCGGCGGCCCACCTGCTGACACCGCCGCCGGCTATCCGCCTTGCCGCCCGCCAATCCCCGTGGTAGCGTCCGCCCCACAACCGAATGCGCAGCAGAGGGTCTCGTCTGAAGGGGCGAGGCTGAAACGGGGGAAGTCCGGTGCAAGGCCGGCGCTGTCCCGCAGCTGTAACCGGGCCGCTCGCGGCTCGGGAGCCAGAATGCCCGCCTCTGCCCGGTTGCCGGCGTCTCTCGCGGACACGGGGAGCGGCACGACCCTCGGTCGCGTCCACCCCTCGCCCTCGATGAGCGCGAGGGGTTTTCGTTGCCCCTCGTCCTGGCCGGCGCCGCGCTCGCACACCCGAGGAGGTGGTTCTTGCGCGCTCTCGTCGTCGCTTTCGTTTCCCTCGTCGCCGTCCTGCTCGCTCCGCTGTCGCTCGCCGCCGCGTTGGCCCAGCAGGCCACGCCCTTCGCGACCGCCTGCGCGGCCACCCCGGCCGCCGCCCCGGCCTTCCCCCTCACCGTCACCGACGACGCCGGCCGCGCGGTCACGTTCGCACAGCCCCCGCAACGCATCGTCTCCATCGCCCCCAGCAACACCGAGATCCTCTTCGCCCTCGGCCTCGGCGACCGCATCGTCGGCCTCGACGCCTTCCCCAACTACCCACCCGAGACGGCCGACAAACCCCGCGTCGGCGACTACCTCGAACCCGATCTGGAAGCCGTCGCCGCCGCCGACCCCGACCTCATCCTCGCCACCGAGTTCCACGTCGACACGGTCCTCCCCGAGTTCGAGACCCTGGGTTTTCCCGCGGTCGTCCTTGAGCCGGCCAACCTCGACGAGGTCTTCGCCAGCATCATCCAGGTCGGCGCCATCGCCGGCGAGCCGGCCCGCGCCGAAGCGCTCGTCTGCGCGTTGCAGGCTCGGGTCGACGCCATCGAAGCCGCCGTCGCCGGCGCGCCGCGGACCAGCGTCTTCGTCGAGCTCGACCCCAGCCTCTACACCGTTGGCCCGGGCACGTTTATCGCCGACGTCATCGATCGCGCCGGCGGCGCCAACATCGCCGCGGACGCCGCCGAGCCGTGGCCGCAGCTCAGCGCCGAGGCGGTCGTCGGCGCCAACCCGGACGTCATCCTGCTCACCGACGAGGGCGGCGGCGTCACCCCCGAGCAGGCCGCCGCCCGCCCCGGATGGGAGAGCATCGCCGCCGTGGAGCAGGGCCGCGTCGTCGCCATCGACCCCGACCTGATCGCCCGGCCCGGCCCGCGCGTCGTCGACGGGCTGGAGGCGGTCGCCGCCGCCCTCCACCCCGATCGCTTCCCGCAGGCGGGATCGTGACGGCGGCCGCCCCGGCCGCGGCGGCGGCCGCCGGCGCCTTCCCGCGCCGGCGAACCGCGTCGCCCATCCTCGTC
Organism: uncultured Chloroflexota bacterium; assembly: GCA_937870845.1. GTDB lineage: Bacteria > Chloroflexota > Chloroflexia > Thermomicrobiales > UBA6265 > JACCXM01. Next base: position 14,319 of record CALMZR010000132.1, on the reverse strand, counting down.
GCGGCCGTCTGCCTGTTCCTGGCGGCGCTGCTGGCCCTCGCCGTCGGCAAGGCCCCGATCCCGCCCGCCCAGGTCGCCGAGCTGTTTCTGGCGCGGTTTGGACTCGCGGCGCCCGACGCGCCCGCGAACGCCGAGGCGATCCTGTTCCAGATCCGCCTGCCGCGCATCGTCCTGGCCGGCATCGTCGGCGGCGCCCTGGCCGTCGCCGGCGCTGCGTACCAGGGGGTCTTCCGCAACCCGCTCGCCGATCCCTACCTCCTCGGCGTCGCCTCCGGGGCCGGTCTCGGGGCGGTGCTCGCCTTCATCCTCCCCGTTCCGCGCCACCTCCTCGCCGTCGGCGCCGTGCAGGCATTCGCCTTCCTGGGCGGCATCGCCGCCGTCGCCGCCGTCTATCTCCTCGGCCGCGTCGGCGGCTCCGTGCCGACCACCGCCCTCATCCTGGCCGGGGTCGCCGTCAGCGCCGCCGCCACCGCCGCCACCGCCTACCTCATGTACGTCCGCGGCGACCAGCTTCTGGTCATCTACTCCTGGATCCTGGGCGGCTTCAACGTCGCCGGCTGGCAGGAGGTGCGCCTCGTCGCCCCGGTCGTGCTCCTCTGCGCCGTCGTGATGGCCGCCGGCGGGCGGGTGATGAACACCTTGCAGTTCGGCGAAGAGCAGGCGGAGTCCCTCGGCGTGCCGGTCGCGCGGGCGATGCTGATCCTGATCGTCGCCGCCACCTTGGCCACCGCCGCCGCCGTCTCCGCCGCCGGCCTCATCGGCTTCGTCGGGCTCGTCGTGCCCCACGCCACGCGCCTCGTCTTCGGCCACGACTACCGCCAGCTCGTCCCCACCGCCGCGCTGCTCGGGGCCGCGTTCCTGATCCTCGCCGACGCCGGCGCCCGCGCCCTCCCCGGCCCCAGCGAGATCCCCGTCGGCGTCGTCACCGCCGCCATCGGCGCCCCCTTCTTCCTGCTCATCCTGCGCCGCCAGAAACGGATCGCGTTCTGGTGAGCGCCCAGCCCGTCCTCGCCCTCGACGCCGTCTCCGTCGCCTTCCCCGAGGCGCCGCGGCCGGCGCTCGCCGCCGTCTCCCTCGCCCTCGGCGCCGGCCGGCTCGTCGGCCTGCTCGGCCCCAACGGCTGCGGCAAGTCGACCCTCCTCCGCGTCGCCGCCGGCCTCCTGTCGCCGCACGTGGGGACCGTCTCCCTCGCGGGGAAGCCCTTGGCGTCGCACCGCCGCGACGAGATCGCCCGCCGCGTCGCCGTCGTGCCCCAGGGCGCCGTCGTCCCCGAGGCCTTCACCGGCTGGGATGTCGTCCTGGCCGGGCGCACCCCGCACCTGCGGCCGTTGCGCGGCCCCTCCCCGGCCGATGAAGCGATCGCGCGGGACGCCCTCGCCGCCGTCGATGCGTCCCACCTCGCCGGCCGCCGCGCCGGCGCCATGTCGGGCGGCGAGCGGCAGCGCCTCCTCCTCGCCCGCGCCATCGCCCAGGAGCCGGCCGTCCTCCTCCTCGACGAGCCGACCACCCACCTCGATCTGCCCCACCAGCTCGCCGTCCTCGATCTCGCCCTCCGCTTCTCGCGGGAAGCGGATCTCGCCGTCCTCGCCGTCTTCCACGACCTCAACCTGGCCGCCGCCTACTGCGACGAGATCGCCCTCATGGCCGATGGCCGCATCCTCGTCCACGGGCCGCCCGCGGCCGTCGTCGCCCCGTCCTGGATCGCGGAGGTCTACGGCATCGACGTCGCGGTCGTCCCCCACCCGGCGACCGGCCGCCCGGTCGTGCTCCTGCCCGCGGCGGCCCCGGCGCGGGACCCGGCGCCGGCGACCGGCCCGCGCGATCCGGCCCTGAACGTCCTGCTCACCGAGCGCCAGGAGATGGCGGAGGCGATGACCCGATGACGGAAACAGACGACCCGGCCCGAGATGATCCGCTCGGCGAAGCAACGCGCGCCCGCCAGCGCGAGGCGATGGCCGCCCATCGCCGCCGCCCCGACCGGCGCAATCAGGGCCTGGTCATCGTCAACACCGGCGCCGGCAAGGGCAAAACGACCGCCGCCCTCGGCCTCCTCCTGCGCGCGTCCGGGCAGGGGCTGCGCGTGGCCATGTTCCAGTTCGTCAAGGCCAAAAGCGGCAACTGGGGGGAGCAGCGCGCCGCGCGCACGCTCGGGGTCGAGATCACCCCGCTCGGCAGCGGCTTCACCTGGACCAGCGACGACCTGGAGCGCGACCGCGCCCTCGCCCACGAAGGCTGGGACCGCTGCCGCGCCGCCATCGAGAGCGGCGACTACGACCTCGTCGTGATGGACGAGATGACCTACTGCTTCACCTTCGGCTGGCTCGACCTCGCCGAGGTCCTCGCCGTCCTGCGCGCCCGCCCGGAAGGGCAGCACGTCGTCATCACCGGCCGCGACGCCCCGCAAGACCTGATCGAGTTCGCCGACCTCGTCACCGAGATGCGCGAGATCAAGCACCCCTACGCGGCCGGCGTCAAGGCGCAGAAAGGCATCGAGTTCTGAACGAGTCGGCGGCCAGGGCGCAACCGGGCGCAACGGCGCCGCCCCGCGCCCCATGGTGGGGACCGATCACGTTCGCCGTCGGCTTCCTGACGATCGTCCCGGTTCCCTCCGTGGCGGTATCCCCGGCGACGGCGGGCCGCGCCGCCGCTCTCTTCCCCCTCGTCGGCGCCCTCGTCGGCGCGCTGCTCGGCGCGCTCGGTCTGGCCCTCGACCGCGTCCTGCCGGCCGGGCCGACGGCGGCGCTCCTGATCGCCGCCGCGGCGCTGCTCACCGGCGGTTTGCACCTCGACGGGTTGATGGACACCGCCGATGGGCTGGCCGGCGCCCGCTCCCCGCAGCAGCGCCTGGCGATCATGCGCGACAGCCGCGTCGGCGCCTTCGGCGCCCTCGCCGCCGTCTTGGCCCTCCTGGCCCAGTTCGCCTGCCTGAGCGAGCTCACCGGACGCGACCGCCTCCTGGCCCTCGTCGCCGCCGGCGCCATCGGCCGCTGGGCCCTGCTGCTGGCCCTCGCCGCCTTCTCCGCGGCCCGCCCCGAGGGGTTGGGGGCCGGGCTCCGCGACGGGGTCGGCGGCGCCTCCGTCGGCGCCGGGACCCTGTTCGTCGCGCCGCTCGCGTTCGTCGCCGCGCCCCTCGGCGCGATCGCCCTGATGCTGGGGGGCGGCGTCGCCGCCGGGCTCGGCCGCTGGCTGACGCGTCGCCTCGGCGGGCTCACCGGCGATGCCTACGGCGCCATCGCCGTCGTCGCCGAGACCGCCGTCCTCTTCGCCGCCGTCGCTCTCGCCCCGCCGTGACCAGGCTCCTGCTCATCCGCCACGCGCAGGCGGCTCCCGCCGGCGACCTGCGCCTCCCCGGCCCCGACCTGCCGCTCCTCCCCGTGGGAGTGTGGCAAGCCGGCCGCCTCGCCGCCCGCATCGAGGCGTTCGGCCCGCTGGCCGTCTACACCAGCGATGCCGTGCGCGCCCGCCAGACGGGGGAGATCATCGCCGCCGCCCGCGGCATTCCGGCGCGGACGACCCCGGCGCTGCGGGAGATCGACCTCGGGGAGTGGGGTGGACAGACCTACGAGGAAATCACCGCCGCCGATCCCGCTGCCGCCGCCTGGTTCGCTCATCCGGAAGCGATGGCGCCCCCCGGCGGGGAGCACGCTCAGGACGCCGCGAACCGGGTGCTGGGGCAGCTCCAGATGCTGTCAGACGGCCACGGCGACTGCGTCGCGGTCGTCGCACACGCGGGCTCGCTGCGCCTCGCCGTGGCCCACGCCCTCGGCATGCCGCTGGCATCCTACTGGCGCCTCCGCCTCGACTGCGCGGCGCTCTCGGTGCTCGACTGGACGGCGGACGGCCCGCTCCTCGAACGCTGGAACGACACGAATCATCTCGAGGGGATAGCCCCATGAGCGGCCACGTCACCTTCATTCTCGGCGGCGCTCGCAGCGGCAAGAGCGCGTGGGCCGAGAAGCTGGCCGCCCAGCGCGGCCAACCGGTGCTCTACCTGGCCACCGCGACCGCGGGCGACGAAGAGATGGCCGCGCGCATCGCTCAGCACCAGGCCGCGCGCCCCGACGGCTGGACAACGGTCGAGGAACCCCTCCACCTGCTGCGCGCCATCCAAGCGGCTCGCCCTGGGCAGACCGTGCTCGTCGACTGCCTGACCCTGTGGGTGAGCAACGTCGCGCTCGCCCAACTCGCGCCCGAACGGGATGCGGACGCCCTGCCCGATTCAGCGTGGGACGCCATCGAAACGACCGTCGTGGAGGAGGCGCGCGCCCTGATCCCGGCGGCGCGCGAGCGCGGCATGACCCTGATCCTGGTTTCGAACGAGGTCGGGATGGGCGTTGTGCCCACCACGCCGCTCGGCCGGCGCTACCGCGATATCCTCGGCCGGGTCAATCAGGAGGCGGCGGCCGCCGCCGACTCGGTCGTGCTGATGATCGCGGGGATCCCGGTCGATCTCCGCCGGCTCGCGGTCGCGGCCGGAGGCCGGCCGCCGGATCTGTGAAGCAGAATGCCTTAGCGCCCAACCGTCGGATCGAGTGCATCCCGCAGCCCGTCCCCGGCCAGATTGAAACCGAGCACGGTCAAGGAGATGGCCAGGCCGGGGAAGATGCCGATGTAGGGGGAGCTGGTGACGTAGCGTTGGGCGTCGGCGAGCATGCGGCCCCACTCCGGTGTCGGCGGCTGCGCCCCCAGCCCCAGAAAGCCGAGCGCCGAGACGAGCAGGATGGCGTTGCCGACCCCGATCGTCGACTGCACGATCAGGGGAGTGAGGATATTCGGCACGATGTGGCGCGCCACGATCTGCCGATCCGAGGCCCCGATGGCCCGCGCCGCGTCGACCATCTCCCGCCGCTTCACCGCCAGCGTTGAGGCCCGCGCCAGCCGCGCATACGCCGGCAGCCCAACCAACCCCGCCGCCAGCATCGCCGCCGGCAACCCCGCCCCCAGCCGCGCCGCCACCGTGATCGCCAGCAGGATCGCCGGCAGCGCCAGCAGCAGATCGACCCCCGCCATCAGCGCCAGCCCGGTCCTCCCCTCCGCATACCCGGCCACCGTCCCCACCAGCGTCCCCAACCCCAACCCGACTGCCACCGAAGCCAATCCGGAGGCGAGCGAGATCGGCGCCCCACTCACCACCCGCGCGAAGATGTCCCGCCCCAGATCATCCGTCCCGAACCAATACACGGCATTCGGCGGCTGCAACCGGTCGCGGATGTTCTGCGCCGCCGGATCGCGGACCAGCAACGGCCCCACCACCGCCACCACCGCCAGCACCGCCAGGATCGCCACCCCCACAAGCGCCCCTCGGTTGCGAGCAAATCGGCGCAGAAACCGCTTCCCAGCCGAGGTCTGCGGCGACACGGTGAGGACCGCCTGAGCATTCAACGGCGGCTCCGGTCGCGCCCCCTCTCGCCCACTGCGATGGGCGAGGGGGGGAGGGGGGTGAGGGCCCTATCCATACCGAATCCGCGGATCCAACACCGCGTAAAGCACATCCACCAGCAGATTCAACAACACGAAGACCGCCGCCAGCAGTAGCACCACCCCCTGCACCACCTGGTAGTCGCGCGCCGAGATGGCGGTCACGGTCAGTTGCCCCAGTCCCGGCCAGGCGAAGATCGTCTCCGTCACCACCGCCCCGCCCAGCAGCGTCCCGAACTCCAGCCCCACCACCGTCAGCACCGGCAGCAGCGCATTCCGCGCCGCGTGCCGGACTACGATCAGGCGCTCCGGCAGCCCCTTTCCGCGCGCGGTGCGGGCGTAATCTTGCCCCAGCGATTCCAGCAGCGACGCCCGCGTCATGCGCGCCACGATCGCCGCCGGCCAGGCCGCCAGCGTCAGCGCCGGCATGATGAGATGGCGCAAGGCGTCGCCCGCCACCGCCCAGTTCCCTTGCAGCAGCGAGGTCACCGTCAGGAACGGCACGGAGGGGGCCGCCCCCAGCCGCGGATCGACCCGGCCGGAGATCGGCAGCCAGCGCAGCCAGAGCCCAAACACGATGATGACGATGATCCCCAGCCAGAACGTCGGGATCGAGATCCCGAGCAACACCCCGGCCGATCCCAGGTAATCGAGCACGGTGTGCCGCCGCACCGCCGCCACGGCGCCCACGATGCCCCCCGCCACGATGGCGATCCCCATCGCCGCGACCGCCAGCTCGATCGTGGCCGGAAACCGCGCCGCGATCTCCGCTGCCACCGGCGTGTTCGAGCGGTACGAGCGCCCGAAATCGCCCCGCGCCGCCCCGGAGGCGAAATCGAGGTACTGCACCCACAGCGGCCGATCCAGCCCCAGCTCTCGCCGCAGCTCGGCCAGCGACGCCGGGTCCGCCCGCGACCCCAGCATGATCTGCGCCGGATCCCCCCCGGCAGAATGGAGCATGAAAAAGACGAGCAGCGACACCCCGAGCAGAATCGGGATCGTCAACAACAGCCGCCGCAGCAGGTAGCTAGCCATACGAGGGTGATAGGGTGTTTGGGTGTTAGGGTGATAGGACTGCCGGGCAGGGGCGACGCAAGCTCTCTATCACCCCATCACCCAAACCCCCTATCACCCTTCGATGTCGACCTCTCGCAGCACCACCGACCCCACCGGCGACACCACCAGGTTCTGCACCGGCGCCCGCGCGCCCATCGCCCGCTCCGGGTAGCCCAGGATGACCATGATCGCGTCGTCGAGGATCAGCCCCTGCGCCTCGGCGTAGAGCGCCTCGCGCGCCTCCGCGTCGGGCGTGACTTGCGCCTCCAGGACCAACTCGTCGACCTGCTCGTTGTTGTATCCCATGCGGTTCATCGCCCGCTCGTGGACGAACAGGGAGAACATGACGTTGTCCGGATCGCCGTTGTCCCACGTCCAGTCGTTGACGAAGGCCTGCACCTCCCCCGAGTTGAGCCGGTTGAAGAACTCAGCGTCCTCCAGCGATTGCAGGTTCACGGTGATGCCGACTGAACTCAGATCCGCCTGGATGAGCTGCCCCAGCAGCGGCCAGAAAGTGGTGCTCCGGTTCAGCAGATCGAACGAGACGTCGGTGAGCCCCGATTCGGCGATCAGCACCTGCGCCTGCGCCGGGTCGTACGGGTAGCGGCCGGCCAGCGCCGGGTCGTAGCCGATCAGGCCCGGGGCGATTGGGCCCGCGCCCAGGGTGTAGTTGCCGGCGGCGACGACCTCGGCCACCGCCTCCTTGTTGATGGCGTGCTGCACCGCCTGGCGCAGCGTCGGGTTGTCGAACGGCGGGATCGCCTCGTTGAAGGCGAGAAACTGCACGTTGAGGAACTGGCCGGTGATCAGTTGCAGGTTCGGGTCGGCTTCGATGTCGGGCGCGTTCATGAAGTCGATCTGGTTGGCGACGTCGATCGAGCCGGTCTGCAGCTCCGAGAGGCGCACCGTGTCCTCGCCGATCGTCCGCCACACCACGCGGTCGAGCGCCGGCCGGCCGCCCCAGTAGTCGTCGTTGGCGGTCAGCACCAGCTCCACGTCCTGCGTCCAGCTCTCGAAGCGGAACGGCCCCGTGCCGACCGGCGACTGCCCGAACTCGGCTCCCAACTCCTCCAGCGCGGTCGGGCTGACGATGCCGGCGGCGAAGGTGGCCAGCTTGCCCGGCAGCAGGATCGTCGGCCGGGTCATCGTCACCGTCAGCTCCATATCGCCCGTCGCCTCGATCGCCTCCACGTCGGCGAAGACGATCCCGGCGTAGACCATCGTCTCCTGGTGCAGCGGATGCTCCGGGTCGAACTGGCGCAGGAAGTTCGTCTCCACCGCCGCCGCGTCGACCGGCGTCCCGTCGTGGAACGTCACGTCGGGTCGGATCTGAAAGACGTACTGCAATCCGTCCTCCGAAACCTCCCACGATTCGGCCAGCGCCGGCTCCAGCTCGACCGTGCCGGGGATGAGCCGCGTCAGCCCCTCGGTGATATTGTCGGCGAGCGGGATGATGTCGCCGTAGCCATTGGAGCCGGCGATCGCGGGGTCGAGTTGCACCGTCGCCTGCGGGATAGCCACGACCAGCGTCTTCCCGGCGTCCTGCAGCGCCACCGCCGGGGCCGCCAGCCCCGCCCGCGCGGCCGCCGTGGCCAGCGCCGAGGCGATGGGGACCGTCAGCCCTAACTGGGCGGCGCGGCTGACGAAGGCGCGGCGGCCAACCCGCCGCGCGTGCAAATCGTCGACCAGCATCGAGAGGGCCGTTGCCTGGCGATCGTCCATGGGTGCCTCCTCCTTACGACTCACGACTCACGACTCGGCTCGTGCCGCGCCCGGCTCGAGCGCGAACGGCAGCGTATCGAGCATCTCGGCGCCCGACTCCGTGATGAGCGCCATCCGCTCCATCTGAAAGCTGCCGACCCCCAGCAGGTAGTACGGCAGCTCGACGCTGACTGCCATCCCCGGCGCCAGCGGACGCGCCTCGTCGGCGGCGATGAACGGCGGCTCCTCGTAGTTGTGGGCCAGCCCGACGCTATGCCCAAGGTGCCCCCGGCTGTAGTTGGCAAATCCGGCGCCGCGCATCGCCTCAATTCCCACCCGCCACACCTCCCGCATTGGCACGCCCGGCCCAAGCGTGGCGACCAGTGCGGCGAGGGCGTCGCGCAGCGCGGCGTACACCGCCTGCTGCGCGGCGGTCGGCTCCAGGGCGTAGGTCCGCCCCACGTCGCTGTGATACCCGCCGACGTCGACTTGCATGTCCAGCTTCACCGTCTCCCCAGGCCCGACCGCGGTCGCCGCCGTCCCGTCCCCAACCGACACGAGCCCTTCCACCTCACGCAGCGCCGCGAATCGGGGATCGCTCGCCGCGCGTCCCCACGCCGCCCGCTGATACGCCGCCGACACGCCGACCGCGCTCATCCCCGGCGTCAGCGCATCGCGGGCCCCGGCGATGCCGACCTCCGTCAGCTCGGCGGCCAGACGAAGATGCGCTATTTCATCGTCGTCCTTGATCGCCCGCAGATCGTCGAAGACCGCACCGGCCTCGACCAACTCGGTGTCCGGCAGGCGTTGGCGCACGCCGTCGGCCACCCACGCCGGAAGCACGGCAAGCTCCGTGCCGACACGTCCTCGGGCCGCGACCGCGCGCACCGCGGCGGCCACAGCGTCGAGCATCAGGTCGGGGTCGAACTGCGCCGGTCGGGCCAGGGAGCCATCCGGCCGGGCGGCGGCGGCACGCATCGCCAGATCGCCCTCCGCGCCCCGCAGGTCGAGGTGCTCGATCCAGAGGGGATGGGCGAAGCGGGCCACGACATCCTCGTAGCCGCCGATCTCGTTGTCCCCCGCGGCGGCCGCCAGCGCGCCCCGGCCATCCGTGGCTACCGCGACCAGTCCCGGTATCCGCCACAGCGTGGCGATGACGCTGATTCGCCCGCTCAGGTACGCCGCGTTCTCCGAGGTGAGGGCCAGCAGCGCGTCGAGCTTTTTGCGTCGCACGGCATCGGCGACGCGCTCCTGCCGCGTGGCGCCCTCGTACCAGACGTTCGCCGCTCGTTCCGCCTTCGATACCATCGCCGCCAATCCTTCGCCGCGCCTGCGCCAATGGTTCACTAAATTGATCGAGAAGTAAAGAACACGAGATGGTCCTGTGGACGACTCCTGCACAGGAAGGAGAGCGCCGCCAAATCCGTGTCATTCCGAGCGCTAGCGAGGAATCTCAGGCGCCGCTCACGCGCTGGGCCCTGAAGCGAGATTCCATGTCCCCGAACGTTCGTTACCCGTGTCACCCGACTCCACAGTTCCTCGGAATGACACGAGGTTGGCGCGGCGTCAGCGCTATCCGCCAGGCTAAACGTCCGCCAGCGCCCGTTCGAGATCCTCGATCAGGTCGTCCACATCCTCGATCCCGGCCGACAGCCGCACAAGACCTTCGCCGATCCCCGCCGCCGCCCGCTCCTGCTCCGTCAACGTCCGGTGCGTCGACATCGCCGGGGAGAGGACCATGGTGTAGACATCGCCCAGCGTCGTCACCGGCAGGCAGATGCGCAACGCCCGCAGAAAGCGGAAGACCTCCTCCCGCCCCGCCCCCGCGATGTCGAACGCCACGATCCCGCCGCGCAGATTGCCATTGAAGATGGCAGGGATTTCCGTCTGCGCCAACCCCGGGTAATAGACCCGCTCAACGCGTGGATGCCGCGAGAGCCACCCCGCCAGCGCCGCCGCGTTCTCGCACTGCCGCTGCATGCGCAGCGAGAGCGTCTTCACCCCCCGCAGCGTCAGCCACGCCTCGAACGGCCCCAGCACCGCCCCGGTCAGCTTCGTCAACTCGGTGATCTCCAGGGCGCGCTCCCGCGTCGTCGCCACCACGCCCCCCGTGGCGTCGCCATGCCCGCCCAGGTACTTGGTCGTGGAGTGGACGACGGTGTCGACCCCGAAGCGCGCCGGGTTCACCAGCAGCGGCGTGGCGAAGGTGTTGTCGACGATCGTCCGCGCCCGGCGCCCCCGCGCGATCTCCACCAGCGCCGGGACGTCGGCCACGTGCGCCAGCGGGTTGGAGATCGTCTCGAACAGGAGCACGCGCGGCTTCACCTCGGCCAGGACGCGTTCAACCGCCTCCAGGTCGAGGATGTCGACGAAGGTCGTCCTCACCCCCAGGGTGCCGAAGACGTTGCCCAGCAGCGCCTGCGTCGCGCCGTAGAGGTCGCGGCTGGCGACGACGCGGTCGCCCGATTGCACCTCGTTGAGGATGGCCGCCAGCAGCGCCGCCATGCCGGAGCCGAAGGCGACCGCCTCCTCCGTCTCCTCCAGCGCGGCGACGGCGATCTCCAGGGCGCGCGTCGTCGGGTTGCCGTGCCGGGTGTAGACGTAGCCCGCCTGCTCGCCGCCGAAGACGGCGTCCTGCGTCTCCGGATCGTCGGCCAGGTACGACACCGACGGGTAGATCGGCGTGACCGTCGGGGTGAACTCGGGGCGCTCCGGCCGCTCCCCGGCGTGGACGGCGCGGGTGGTGAATCCGCGCAGCCGCCGGGGCTGCCCATTGTCGATTCGCTCGCCCAAACGCGCCTCCGCTGCCTCGCGCCTCGCCCGTGCGAACTATGCCGCAGATCACCTCGTCGTGGAGAACCCGTGCCATTCCCCACACCCCGCTCGGCGCCATTCCGAGCGAAGCGAGGAATCTCGCCCCAAGCGACGGCGCCCGGCGACGCCGGGACGGCTCCTCTATCGAAATCGCACGAACGTGGCGCGCTGCCTTGGCCCCGATCTCCAGTCCTCGTGATCGCCAGGCGAAGGAGCCGTAGCCAAACGCCGGCTACCGCGGCGGATACGCCGGATCCTTGAGCAAAAACCGCCCCAGCGCCTCCGCCAACGCCCCCGCCGAGCTCTCCGCGCGCCCCTCCCCGCAGGGAACCTCCGGATCGCGCGGCCGGCCTCCCGCCCAGACGATGGCGAAGACCGGGTCCGCGGCCGGGGCGCCCGCCGCCCGACCCTCCGGGGCCGAGATGTCGTAGAGCAGGTGCAGCTCCCCGATGCGGGAGACGAGCGTGGCCATCTCGTCGTCCGCCGACACGCCCACGCGGCTCAGGACCGCGCGCCACGGATCGTGCGCGGGGCGCGCCTCCTCCGCGTCCGGCGCCAGCCGCCGCGCCACGCGCCCGGCGAGCCCGCCCACGCACTGCTCCCAGGGCCGCTCCCCGACGACCCACAGCCGCACCTCGTTTCCGTACCCGGCCACGACGCGGCCGAACGCCTCCCGGTCCATCCCCTGCCGCGCAAGCGTCCCCCCCCAGCCGTCCCACAGGGGCGCCGCGATCCAGTCTCCGGCGACGACGATTGGCAGCCCGGCGACGGGCGCCTGGTCGAGCAGGGTGCGCGCCATCTGCTTGAGCGCGCGTGGTTCCATGGGGATGGGCAGGTTCAGGTTTGGGGCGAGCATGGCGATCCCTCCCGAGATCAGTAGCGAACCGGTTCGTGCGCGACGGGGGCGCGGTCGCTCCCCGCGTAGTGGCGAACGTGCTCCGCGTAGTCGATGAAGAGCGGCCCGTGCGGGTCGTAGGGCCGCGGCAAGGCGGCGAGCGCCACGGACTGGTCGAGCGCGGCGAGCTTCTCGATCGCCTGCGGCCGGTCCAGCTCCCGGATTTCCAGCCGCGGGGCCACCTGGTCGAACGCGGTCCGCCCCGCCTCGGTCCAGATCAGCACGCTGGAGGAGCCGTCCTCGCTGCCGACGCTGCCGATCGAGATGTCGGCGGCCACGCCCAGGAAATCGGCGCACTCGTCGCATCCCCGCAGCGCCGCGCCGTGGAAATCGCGGATCGGCTCTTCGAGGAGCGTTGCGCCGCCGCCGTCGTAGAGATAGAGCTTGCCCCGGATGATGTCGATCTTGGCGACGTCGGCCAGCGGGATGCCGCGCTGCTGCTCGATCTCGCGCACCATCAGCCCCTCGTAGTGGAAGCTCTTAGTGCAGAGCAGCGCGACGGTCAGCACCACGGCGTCGACCTTCGACGCGCCCCAGAAAAACGGACGCGCCTGCATCGCCTTGAGGCCCTGGATCTCGCACGGCGTGCCGACCAGGGCGATGCGCGGCTTGGCGGGCAGGTCGTACTTCTTCAGGTCGAGATGCGCCAGCGCCAGCGTCTGGTTGTAGAAGCTCCCCGCGCAGGCGACCACGTCCTCCGCCGTCTGCGCCAGATGCGCCACGCCCTTCCACGGCTCCCGCTCGCTCGCCTTCGCCACCAGCGCCCCGTCGATCTCCCCGCGCTCCAGCAGCTCGATCAGCAGCGCCGAGACGACCCCGCCGTCCTGCACGCCGGCCTGGCGACCTGCACGTCCCGCATCCGCCTGAACGCCGGCAGCGTCGTCGCGCCGCTGCATCATCCGCTGCGCATCGCCGAGGAGTGGTCGGTGGTCGACAACCTCTCGCACGGGCGGGTCGGCCTGTCGTTCGCGTCGGGGTGGAACCCCGACGACTTCGTATTCGCGCCGGATCGCTATGCCGATCGGCACGAGCAGATGATCGCGGCGATGCAGACGGTGCAGCGGCTGTGGCGCGGCGAGCCGTTCGAGGGCACCAACGGCGCCGGTCAGCCCGCGCGCGTGACGGTGTTTCCGCGGCCGGTGCAGCCCGAGCTGCCGGTGTGGATGACGGTGGCGGGCAACCCGAGGCATTTCGAGCGCGCCGGGGAGCTCGGCGCGAACCTGCTGACGCACCTGCTCGATCAGGACGAGGACGTGCTGGCCTCGCGCATCGCGCTGTATCGCAACGCGCGCGCGGCGGCCGGCTTCGATCCCGGCACCGGCATCGTCTCGCTGATGATTCACACGTTCGTGGGATCGGACGCCGCGACGGTGCGCGAGCAGGCCCGCCGCCCGTACGGCAACTACATCAAGGCGAACATCGGTCTGTTCAAGGGCCTCGCGCACAGCCGCGGGCGCGACGCCGACTTGTCGAAGATGTCGCCGGCGGACCTCGACGAGTTCGTCAACTTCCTGTACGACCGCTTCGCCGCGTCGCGCGGCCTCATCGGCACGCCGGAGTCGTGCGCGCCGCTCGTCGCGCGCCTCGAGGCGATCGGGGTCACCGAGCTCGCGTGCCTGCTCGACTTCGGCCCGCCGGTCGACCTGATTCTCGAGAACCTGCCGCACCTCGCGCGCCTGAAGCACATGCACGCACCCGCGGCGATCGCGGCGGCTGCGCCCGCGCGTTTCGATCGCCACGCCGTGCTCGCGCGCTGCGGCACCGCGATGACCGGCGCCGCCTTTCACGACGTCCTGCGATCGCACGGCATCGACATCTCCGGCGCGTTCGAGCCCGGCGCCTCGATCTGGCGGCGCGATGGGGAAGCGATCGCGGCGATCGAGCTGCCGGCCGAGACGCCCGGCTATCAGGTACACCCGGCGGCCCTCGATGCGTGCGGGCGCATGCTGGCCGCCGCGCTGCCAGGCTTCGGCGCCGGCGCCGCGAGTTACGTTCCGTCGGGGTTCGACGCGTGCGATGTCGTCGCCCCGCTTGCCGGAGCGGTGTGGGTCCACGCGACGGCCGCGCAGGGCTCGGACGGCGCCGCGCTCACCGGTGACGTCACGGTGTATCGGGCCGATGGCGATCTGATCGCGCGGCTGACGGGCCTGACGCTGACCTCGATGGAGGTCCCGCACGCGCGCGAACCGCTCGATGATCTGCTGTACGTGCGCGCCTGGGAGACGGCGCCGATTCCGCCGATCGCGCCGGATATGTCGGGGAGTTGGACGATCGTGGGGGACGGCCCCCTGGCGGCCGCGATCGCGCGCGCGATCGAGGCGCGCGGCGGCACGTGCGGGCGCGCGATCGACGCCCCGGCGCGCGGCATCGTGTCTGTGTGCGGCCCGGCATGCGACGTCGCGGGCGATGCGTCTGCCGGCGATGTCGACGGCGCC